>DUPR01000047.1 GCA_012838205.1 Methanobacterium sp. | reverse complement strand
TTAATTAATTACTATCATATGTGCGGATTTTTATAAATCATTGCAAATATAGAAATATAAATTAAAAAATAATTTAGTTGATATGTTTTATGCAATTTAAATCAACTGAAGCTAAAAAAAAATATTACCTATTATAATCCAATTTAAATAAAAAAATAAAACTTTATTATCAAAATTTAAGGTGATAAACATGCTAGATCCATCTTCTTTCATTAAAGAATCTATAGACAAAATCAAAAAAACCATAGGTGACAAAAAAGCAATAATCGCCCTTTCTGGAGGTGTTGACAGTTCAGTGTCATCAGTATTGGTTTCTAATGCTATTGGAAATAATTTAACAGCTGTTTTTGTAAACCATGGCCTACTCCGTGAAGGGGAAGCAGATTATGTCAAAGAAACTTTCCAAAACCGACTGAATTTAAAGTATGTTGATGCAAGTAATGAATTTTTGGATGAACTAGAAGGTGTCGAAGACCCTGAAGAGAAACGAAAAATCATCGGGGAAGTTTTCATACGAGTTTTTGAAAGAGAAGCTGAGAAGATTGGTGCTGATTACTTAGTGCAAGGTACAATTGCTCCGGACTGGATTGAAAGTGATGGAAACATTAAATCACATCATAATTTAGCTCTTCCTCACGGAATGGTCCTGGAAATTGTGGAACCTATAAGAGAACTTTATAAGGACGAAGTTAGAATTCTTGGACGTGAAATGGGCCTCCCGGATGGGATAGTAAACCGACAGCCATATCCTGGCCCAGGTTTGGCCGTGCGTATTGTTGGGAAAATAACCCGACAAAAAATTGAGATATGTAGAAAAACCAATGCAATAGTTGAAGAAGAAGTTGAAAAGGTGGGTTTGGATAAAACTTTATGGCAGTATTTTGCGGTTCTTACTAATACTAAGGTCACCGGAGTGAAAGGGGATATGCGAGATTATGGGTATTTAATTGTTATTAGAATGGTAGAGTCTCTTGATGCCATGACTGCAGATGTGCCTAAACTGCCATGGGAACTGGTGAAAACAATATCAAAAAGAGTTACTGCAGAGATTCCTGAAGTGACCCATGTGGCCTTGTCAGTGAGTGACAAACCACCTAGTACCATTGAATTTGCATAATTTTTTTTTTAACTTCTTTCCCCTTTTAGAGGATTTAACCAAAATAAACGCCAATCAATATTTTTATATTATTTCATTTTTGATTTTACCCCACCATTTTGCGTTAATTAACAAAATTCATTTTTTGGCCAATAACCAACATTGCAAGCCACAACACATAATATAAATGATGTGATTTCAAGCACTATCCTATCTGTTTTGATATATTCATTTGTGAAAATAATTATTATTAGATAAAAGAAGGAGGATTTTATTAAAAACAATTGGGGGGGGAGATATTTATGGAAATTAAAAAGATTTTAATGTGGGGAAACTCTGGTTCTGGTAAAAAAACTGCCCTGAAACATTTGTGCCACAGTTTAGTGGAAAATGATTCTGTGATTTATGGAAAAATTACTATTTACAATGAAAAACTGGAGATTTTTTGCCCAACTGGGGCAGAACAATTAAAGTCGTGCGAAAACTTATTATCCCCGAACATAGACGGCGCTATAATATTAATTGATAACACTCAGGGGATTACAACCACATGTGAAGAAATGATGAAAATTGTAGAGGGGAAAAAAATTCCTTTTGTGATATTTGCAAACAAACAGGATTTAAACAATGCACCATTAAATTGTCATCATTCAAAGGTTCCAATACTTCCAACTGAGGCAAATTCAGGTAAAGGAATTATGCATGGTTTAAACACTTTACTTGAAATCATGTCCCCCGGATATGAGAAAAGGAAAATAGAAGTTATTAACTGTTGAAGAAACATCATATTTTTTTTAATGAAATATTTTATTATAAAAAGTTTAAATTAAATATAGCGATTTATATAAACAGAGGAAATGATGAAGCCTATTCAAGATCAGGTAAAATATTGGGATGAATTAGCAGATGAAAAAGAATTCCCCACACCATTTTTTCTAGAAGCAATTAAAAAACATGTTAAAAAAGAGATGAATATCCTTGATGTTGGCTGTGGTTATGGTAGGATTTTAAATGAACTCCATAATAATGGTTTTAAAAATTTAACGGGTGTTGACTTCTCAGAGGCGATGCTAGAAAGAGGAATGAGATTATATCCCTACTTAAAGTTTGTAAAAAATAATGGGGAGAAATTACCCTTTACGGATAATGAATTTGATGTTGTGCTTCTTATTGGAGTGTTAACCAGTAATGTAACTGATATAGAACAGGAAATTTTAATAAATGAAATTTCTAGAGTTTTGAAAAAAAATGGAATAATCTATATCAGTGATTTTCTGTTAAATTATGATACTAGGAATCTTAAACGTTATGCTAAATATGAGGATAAATATGGGATTTATGGCGTGTTTGAACTTCCTGAAGGGTTGGTTTTGAGACATCACACTATTGAAGATGTATTGAAATTGACTAAGAATTATAAAAAATTATTATTGGAAAAAACTGTTTTTAAAACAATGAATAGCCATGTTTCTAATGGATTTTATTATATTGGACAAAAAAAGTGAAAACTTAGAGATTGTTATCATTATGGGAAAAATTATTAGAAATCTATTTTCTGCAAAAAATCGCGTACCTCCACAAGTGAGTTAAAGGTTTTTTCGGCTAATTTCTCAATATTTTCATCTGGTTTTTTTACATCAAAAACCAGAAAAGGTATCATATTAGCTCTTGAAGCTGCAAGAATACCATTAGCTGAGTCTTCCAATACCACAGATTCGTTGCTTTTACAATTCAATTTCTCCGAGACTGTTATAAATATGTCAGGTTCGGGTTTGCCTTTAGAAACATCATCCCCACATACTATTAAATCAAACTTTTCTTTGACTCCCGCAGAAAGCAAGAACTGTTCTGTCCTTTCCCTTTCGGTGGAGGTGGCCACTGCTTTTAAGACTGGTTTTTGGTCTAAAAATTCAATTAATTCGTAAAGGCCTTTTTTAACAGGAATTCCATTTTTTTCTATAAAATCCTGGGCATATTTTAATCTTAAACTTCTAATTTCATGATATGGGAAATTTTTGCCCAAATTTTTTTTAAATACTTTTTTTGCACCATGGATATCCAATCCAATTGATTTTATTACAATTGATTCTGAAATAGGGATACCATACGTGTTTCCTGCCTTGATCCAACTGTAAATTGCCAAATTTGTAGTGTCAAACATTAGTCCATCCATATCGAAAATAAACAAGGATATTGTGTTAATTGATCTCATATTCCTCCCTTAAATTCTAGGTAAAATATTTTTTATGCGATGAAAAAATGTTCATGATTTTAGGATTATGAGGTTCATTATAGATTATCCAGACTTATTAACGCTTTTTGAGCTGATTTTCTTATTTCTGGATTCTTATTATTAGTGAAACTCACGATTAAGTTAATTGTCTCAGGAGTTGTAACGTTTAAATTACCCAAGCTCCTCAATGCTTCCCATATAATTGGAGAATCATAATCACTTCTGATTATATTTAATAATGAATCAGCAGCTTCCTGACTATTTTTAAATCCGCTTAAAGCCCTTATTGTTTTCCATAAAGTAATTTTATTACCCTTATTATCAAAATTTCTTTCCATCACATTTAAAAGTGCCTCTAGACCTCTTTTATCTCCTGTTTTGGCGGCGATTCCCCCGATTGCGTCAATGGCTTGCTGGGCTTTATAATCTGTTCCATTTTCTATTACTTCAATAAGGTATGGGGTTGCTGGTTTTCCAATTTTTACCAGTGTTCTGGCAGCCAGATCCCTTACTAAGGGGTAACTTTTTTTGTTGAAATATTTCTGGGGAAGTTCAGTTTCCTGATTTTTTCCAATTTCACCAAGAAGATCTAATAATGGACTAATTGCAGGAACACCTATTTGTGATAACGCTTCAGAAATTGCCATCCTAGAATATAATGCTTTTTCCCGTTTAAACGCCGTGCAAAGGGGAATTATGGCATCAACGTCTTGTTTTTCCCCTAATATGCTGGCGGATATTGTTCTTTTTTGTGGATTAGAATTATTGAGCATTTCAATTAATTCATGGGTTGCAAACCCACGATAAACATTTAGCTCTTCTGATGAAATCTGACCTCTTTTCTCCCTGTTCATTCTTTTTACAGTTTTAGGATTCATAATCAAAAGCCCTTTTTTTAAAAAATATTATTTTCCCCACCTAATTCTTAATATTAGTATTTATTATAACTTATTTTTCAAGATTTATTTCCATTTTATGATCTACTTAAAAATCTTTATTTCATAATAGTTTTTTTTTAGTGGGTGAATGTATAAATTGCCTAAAAACATAAGTCCACCAAATTAAAAAATTAATATGATAAGTAAGCAAGGGTAATTTAAATCCTTAAAATTGTAAATGTGAATGGTGTCAAACATGGAAGATGAAAAAGATAAAAATGGTTTGATCCCGATATATTTCTCCAATTCAAATAGCATAAAAATGGTTGAAAAAATTGTAAAATCTGATGAATATTGGAAATCGTTTTTATCCCCTGAATCATATCAAATTACAAGAAAAAATGAAACTGAACCTGCATTTACTGGTAAATATCATGACTGTCATGAGGATGGGATTTACCAATGTGTTTGCTGTGGAACTGATCTTTTCGAATCCAAAACCAAATTTGATTCTGGTACTGGCTGGCCCAGTTTCTGGGCTCCGGTTGCAGAAGAGAATATTGCAACCAAAACTGACCGAAGCCTATTCATGGTACGAACTGAAGTACTTTGCGCCCGTTGCAATGCACACTTAGGCCATGTTTTTGATGATGGCCCACCTCCCACTGGTTTACGCTACTGCATGAACTCAGCTTCCCTAAACTTGGTTAAAATAGAAATACAACCCAATCAATTGTGAATAGATTAAAGATATATTACTTCTCATCTGCTCTGCTAAAATCTTTTTAAAAACAGGACTAATCTGATAATATGATGGGTAAGAAAACTTACCTGAAAAAATTGACCTCTAAATTTCAAATACCTTCAATCGATGTGGGTAAAGAGTTGGAAGGGAGCACACCACCATCAGTATTCATTGGTAGTTGGAACTATCCAAAGGTTTATGCAGGTCCCATGATCTCCACTGTATCTGGAGACACCACCATAATGGACACTCCAGAGGCATGGATCCCTGGAGAAAAAAACCAGGAAGATATAATTACTTACAGGATGAGCTTGGTTAGGGGAAAAAATATGTTGGGAGTAACTGAACTGGATAACCGGATGGTGGAAAAACTCCAAGAAATCTCATTGGCATCAAGTTCCATTGACAGTGAAGCAGAATTCTGGAAAAAACCAAGAGGAGTTTCATTCAGTGAATATCAAGCCCCTCATGGGCCTAGTGCCATATTAGAGAAGTTTGAAATTGATAACGTTAGATGGGACCGTGAACTGGAGAAAGTGTATTATGACACTGATCTTAAAGCTCAGGACGCGCTAATGGATCTTCACCAAAAAGATGTGCCATTTTCCCATATGCAGAAGGCTTTTTCTGTTGGTACAATGGGTGTGGATAAAAGAAGACGCCTTGTGCCAACCCGTTGGTCTATCACTGCTTGTGACACCACCATAGCTAACCAGTTACTTAAAGAAGTAAAACACTACGATTTAGTGGATGTCCATCGAGTATACGAGTTTAGTAGTCTTAATAATTATTATGCTGTGCTTATACTTCCCACGCCTTGGCAATACGAATGGATGGAAGCATTTTTACATGTTTTAGGAAAGGAAAAACTCATTTTCTCCGATTATGAAAATTATAATGGAAAAAAAGAATATTCAGTGGTTGGAGGATGCTATTACACTTGTAAAATGGCAGTTCTGGAAGCTTTAGCTCGTCAAAAAATTCAGGCAGGAGTTGTTGTTCTCAGAGAGGCTTATTCCGGATATGTGCCACTGGGCGTTTTTAACGTCCGAGAAAACATTAGACATGCCATGGAACAGCCTTATCACGAATTTGAGGATATGAAATCAGCTTTGGCCTACATTGATACTCGTTTGAAACTTCCAATAGATAGTTTTATCAAAACCAGTGATCTATTACAGGACCTCCTTAAATCAAGACAGACCACTCTTGATAATTTTTTTAAGTAAATTTTAATAAATGACTAAATTATTAAAAATCGTGATAATATGGACTTTTTTTTTAAAAAACCCACCAAAAATGCCAGGGAAGCTATGTGTCAGGCATCTTTAGATCTTGGGAATCGAGAAATAGAAACAAATCATAATCGGAATGCTGAAGAGAGTTTAAAAGACCTTACTTGCCATGAACATGCCCGGGTAGTTAATAGTGGAAATTCAGCTATAATGATCGCAATGAACAACATTAAAGGACCCGTTTTATTACCAGATCAGGGTGGTTGGACTGGATTTAAAAAAATTGCCGATTTTTTAGGTCTGAAAATATCATACCTTCCCACAAATCATGGAATTATCAATTTAGAAGTTTTAGATGATAATATTAAACTTAAAACACCTCATTCACTATTTATAACTAGTTTTGCAGGTTATATGGCAGAACAACCAGTTAAAGAAATATTTGAATTGTGTGATGAGAGAGGGGTGATTTTGGTGGAGGATGCTTCAGGTTCTATTGGTGATCCCCAGAGAAGTTTGGCTTGCGGTGATCATGCCCATATAATAGTGGCATCTACTGGATCACCAAAAATCATCAATTTGGGCAGTGGAGGATTTATTTCCACCAATGATCCAAACATGCTTGATAATTCTAATTTTATTCTAAAAACTTTACGCCCAAACCCTGTTATATGCGCAGGTTTGGTTGAAGCCATTAAAGAAGCACCAGATACTCTTTCTAAAACATTACAAGCATGTAATTTTTTGAAAAAAGAGATTAAAACGGTTTTATTTGAGGAATATCGTGGAATAAATGTAACCATACCTTCAAAAAACCCTAAACCGATGGCACGTGAATTGAGAAAAAAAATTCCTGTAAATGGTGGTGGGATGATTAGTACTTGTCCACGTTATGACCGGATAAAACAACCAGCAGTGTGTTTGGAAATAAAAAACTTGGAAATAAAAAGTTTGAAAAATGAAAATCTGAGAAAAATAGCAGAAATAACTAATAAGATCATTTCTGATTTTATGTAAAAATCTCATGATTAATGCTCTTGAGCATACTCTCATTTTAATGAGTATTATTGATTTGTAAGTGAAAATAGATAAGTTTATTTCTTAATTTTGACAATTTTGTATTATAATTTTAGAGGATCTTATAATGTCAATCTTTAAAATCACTGAAGAAGACGTGGCAAATTATAAACATGACAAAAATATAAAAAAGTTGATTAAATCAATTTATCATCCTAATAGCTTGATAAGATACCGGGCAATTGAAGCTTTAGGAGATTTGGAAGATAAATCTGCAATTTATGATATTTTAGGCGCTCTAGAAGATGAAGACGAATCTGTGCGTAATATGGCCGTGTATTCATTGGGTGAAATTGGGGATAAACGAGCGGCAAATATTATTATTGAAAAAATCCAATATGAGGGAAGTGATTTTCAGGAAATTGCAATCTATGCCTTAGGGGAAATTGGAGGAGGAAATGCTGTAAAATATTTAACCTCAGTTTTAGAAGATGATGAAAATGATGATATGAGATGGAGGGCAGCCGAAGCCCTTGGAAAAATTGGAAGCTTTGAATCTGCTTCTTCACTTATTATCGCTCTTAAAGATCGTAATAGAGAAGTGAGACATAGTGCAGCTGATGCTCTTGGGGAGATCGGTGATCCTCGATCAACTAAACACTTGAAAAAAGCTCTTGATGATGAAAGCTGGCAAGTACGTAAGTGTAGCTTGAATTCACTATTTAAAATGGATGAAATATCTTTTGAAATTGTTCTAGACTGTTTGTATGATGGAGATCCTCATGTGAGGGAAAAAACCGTCCAAATAATGGGTAGAATTGATGATGAAGATTTCATACCCTATTTAGAAGATATGCTCTTTGATGAAGATGATGATGTTCAAAAAACAGCAATTGTTTCTCTTGATAAGATAAAAGCCAATGCTAAAATCAAAACAATACCCAGAAAAGATAAAGTTTTGAGGGCCAAAAAATCGCAAGAACGCTTGGAAGAGGCTATTGAAAAAATTGGTCAAGAAAAAGCTGTGGAAATATTGATTGAAGCCTTGAATGAACCTGATCCTGATATTAGACATCGTGCAGTTGAAGTTTTGGGTGAAATTAGAGATCCGAGGGCTGTTGCTCCACTGATTAAGACTTTGAAGGATGAAAATTCCAGTGTCCAATGGAGGGCTTCAGAGGCCTTGGAAAAAATCAAGGAACCATCAGTTTTACCCCTTATCGAAGCATTGAAAGATGATAATGAGAGTGTGAGAACCAGGGCTGCGTGGGCGTTGGGAGAAATAAGAGATTTAAGAGCTATCGAACCACTGATTGCAAATTTAGATGATAAAAGCGCTGCCGTCAGATGGAAAACAGCATTATCACTGGGTAAATTTAAAAAACCCGCTGTAAATCCATTAATTAAAGCACTTAATGAAGGTAACTCCATTGTTCGAGAAAAAGCTGCAGAAGCCTTGGGAGAAATTGGGGATAAAAAAGCACTTGAATCTTTAAAATCTGCGCTGCAAGATGAAGACCCTCATGTACGAATTAGTGCTGCAGATGCCATAGCTAAAATAGAAAAACCGAAAATAAATTAAGGATAATAAAAGAAATCAAATTTCAAGATTTAACAGTGCAGTTCTCTCAATTAGAACTCTTTCAACATTCCCTGCACTTTTTATTTCCTCATCGGAAATGTTATACAATTTTTTCAATACATCAACATTGGCATTTAACATTTTATTGTTTTTTTCACCCAAAATCTTACCTAATTCATACATAATGTTTTCATCACAATCCACAGCTACAGCACATATACCTATTTTGCCTTCTTTTATTCCTAAAATCTTAAGAGCACGTGATATTTGTCTTTGAGCTGATGCCCTAACACATATTTCTAGTCCCAAATCCTGAGCCATATTATTATTTCTATTAAAAGCCATCAAAGCTTGTGAAATAGCTTGTAACACATGTTTTTCACCAGCTATTCCATCAGATTTTAACAACTGAATTACACAACCTTCACATTGATTTCCGGCACTGATAATCTTTATTAAGTCCATTAATTCTGTCAAATTATTTATTTCGGCGTCAAATCCTGCGATTTGAATATTATGATCAATTATGTTGAATTGACTCATTATCTTATCACCCATCTAAATTAAAGATCTATAGTAAATCCTTAGAACTATTAAACGCAAAATTTTAGCCAAATGTTGTTTTAAATACCATTCAAGGGTTTTGCCAATAATAATCCATATAATAAAAATTTGTGAAAGGTATAAATTTTTCTATTTTTTAAAAAAAAAACACACTTAAACATTTTTAGACTCATTAACCTTCTTATCAGTGAGTATTTTGTTAATTCCACCTAAAAATGCCTCTACACTCGCATTTATAATATCTGGTTGTGTGCTCCTAGCGCTCACCACTTTACCATCATGTTTAAGTTTGATAACCACATCAATAAGGGCATCGGTTCCACCAGTTATTGCATCCACGTGGTATTCTTCAAATTCGATATTTGCAAGGTCTTCTATTGTTTTTGTGATTGCTACTATTGCAGCATCCACTGGTCCTACTCCCACGCCTGCCTCCAATTTTTCAACATCTCCGATTTTAAGTTTTACTGAAGCAGTTGGTGTTACCTTATTTCCAGATACTATGGTTAATTCTTGAAGTTCTACTGGTTTTTCGGACATAACCCCCATAACATCTTCAGCTATAGCTTGCAAGTCCACATCTGTAACACATTTTCCCATGTCCCCCAATGATTTGATTCTGTTAAATATTTGGGAGAATCTTTCATCATCAACTCGGAACCCCATCTCATTAATCCTTTGTTTGATGATATGAGAACCCACATGTTTACCCATAACAAAACGACGCTTATGACCAACGAGTTCAGGCATTATTGGTTCATAAGTTTCCGCCTTTTTCATTACTCCATCGGCATGTATTCCTGACTCATGGGCAAAGGCGTTTTCCCCAACTATAGCCTTGTTTGGTTGTAAATACATCCCTGTTATCCTGGCAACCATTTTAGAAACTTCATATAACATTTGAATATTAATTTGAGTCTGAACATTATAAAGGGAATATAATGAAACAACCAATTCTTCTAATGATGCGTTCCCTGCCCTTTCTCCAATTCCATTGACTGTAACATGGGCTTGGGTTGCCCCTGCCCTAAGGCCTGCAAGAGAGTTTGCTACAGCTAAACCAAAATCATTGTGACAATGCACACTTAAAGGAACATTCAAATCCATTAATTGACTGTAAAAATCAAATGAACGTTCTGGAGTGAGTATACCCACTGTATCACAAGCACATATGCGTTTTGCACCGGCATCTATGCCTGCTTGAAAAATCTCTTTCATAAATTCCATGTCACTGCGGGTTGCATCTTCTGATGATATTTCAACTAGAAGACCATGATCCACAGCATATTGTGTTGATTCAACAGCCATTCTTTTTACTTGTTCTCGTGATTTGCGCAGCTTGTGTTCCAAGTGCAAGTCGGAGGTGGGAACCACCAAATGGATGCTGTCCACATCGCATTCCAGAGCAGCATCAATATCTAACTGAACAGCCCTGGTAAAACTACATAACTCGGCAGAAAGACCTTCTGAGGTTATTTTTTTAATACCATTCCTTTCTCCTTCGGATGTGATAGCTGAACCTGCTTCGATAACATTTACACCTAATTCATCCAATTTTCTGGCTATCAAGAGTTTTTCATCTGGAGTTAAAGATATTCCAGGGGTTTGTTCACCATCACGGAGAGTAGTATCAAATATTCTGGCTTTCATGATGTCCACCAATTATAATAATTAATTTATCAATAAATGATGTTGAATTATCTTCATGGATTTATTACGAAATTTATTATATTAGAATATTTTAAATAAAATTCCAGTAATTTTTAGGAGCTTAAATTACCATTTTCTAAAAACATGAGATAAAAATTTCTATTTTAGATTTTTTTTAGGACTGAAATGACTCTAGTTAAACTTTTATGCATTCTTATGTGGTGTTGTTCTATTATTTTAAATTTTGTACCCTTAAATATTTCATCTAAATTCAAGTAATGAGGAGTAGCCAAACACATGAGACCATCATCTTTTATTAATCGTTCTAATGAAATCATTGACTGGTGATATAGGTTTTCACTACTTTCACCACCAGTGGATGCCGATATACCATAAGGTGGATCAGTTACAATTGCATCTACTACTTTTGGAAGCTTTAATTTTCTGGCATCTTCCTGAAACACATGGTAATCGTGAATGTCACAGTATTGAAGATTTTCTTTGGTTCCTTTAACCATTTTATAGTCAATATCAGTTCCTATAACTCTTGTGCCAATAACCCCTGCTTCAATAAGTATTCCTCCAGTTCCACAAAAAGGGTCCAAGAGGGTTTCCCCAGCGCGTATTCGTGTCAAATTTACCATACATCGGGCGAGTTTGGGACTCATTGAACCCGGATAAAAAAATGGCCTTTTATGGGGTTTCAAGTTGTAGAAGTGTTTTTTAGAAATTTGCCCTGTTCTATACCCTAATAAAGCCATCTCATCTTGAAGAATAATTCTTATCAGAATTGAAGGATCTTTTAACTTCACTCTGGCGTTTTTACCAAGAGTTTTCTTAATTATACTGCCCACTTCCCATTCTAAATTTGAAGTGTTGTGTGAGGATCTTCTATCCATCTTCTTTACTCTTACTGCATAATCAGATTGGACATATTTTTCCCAGGGATACTTTTTTGCTTCTGAAAGTAATTTGTTTTCATCTGCACTGAGAATGATGTGAATCATTTCATGAGTATATGAAAGTCTCCGAGAAATATTTGGCAGATTTTTCAGATATTTTTCAGGAATATTTAGAAGAAGAACTCCATCGCAGTATTTTTTTATAGAGTAAGTGATTTCCTCACATTCAAGTACTGCTTCGACTTCTGCCTTGGGAAGTGTTTGATGTTCTTGAGATAAAATTAGAGCTACTTCCATAGGCCGGATAGCCTCCGGGATAACATTTTGGGGAGGATGGAAAAAATTATTCCCTGTTTAATCATTTCTTTAATCAGAGGCGATTGCGTATCCATATCCCCATATTCGGATATAATATCTTCTGCTCCTTCTTCTTTAAGTTTTATAAACATATATTCCAAATCAGAGTTACTGAGAGATTTGAAAACCTTATGAACCATGAGTTGTACTTTTAACTCTTTTTTGAATTTATCGCGATATAGTTTAGAATAATTTTCAAGCATGGCAGTGTTTTCAGCTTCTAATGCTTGAGATGTTACATTTGATGCCATTTCAGCAGAGGTGAATCCCATTATCAGTCCACCCCCGGTTGTTGGTTTAACTTGGGATGCAGCATCACCCAACAGAATAACTTTATCCTTAACCAGACTCTTATGTGGGTCTTGTTTAGGGATTACGCCATAATATTTTTTTAAAATGGTAACTCCACTGAGTTCAGGCCTTTTGCTGATTAGTTCATTTAAATAATTAGTCAAATCAGGATAATTGGCATCAGCAAAAAGTCCAATTCGGGCTGTGCTTTCAGATAAAGGAATTGTCCAAAAAAATCCTGGAGAAATTTTTGAATCAACATAAAGATGTACAAAATCATTGTTAAATCTTTTTTCCCCGGCATCTACTAAATATTGAGCTGCTTGAAAAGAGTCTGCTGGCGAATTAAAAGATTGTGACACAATAGAAGAATGACCATCAGCCCCTGCAATTACGTTGCCTGATATTTTTGTTATTTCACTATTTTTTAGGTAGACAACCCCATTTATAGAATCTACTTTCGCTACTTTATGGTTAAAGAAAATGTCCACACCCGAATTTGATGCTAATTCAGCTAAAAACTTATCATAACCAACACGATCTAGCACATAAGCTTCTGGCGTTTTTTTGCTTACAGAAAGTACTGTGTCAACTGGAGAGTGTAAAAAAGCACCATGAACAGAGTTAATGATGAATTCATCCGGTAAAATATTCACTTTCTTTATTTTCTTACCTAGAAGCCCGGCACATTGAAGTGGAACGCCAATTTCCTTCTTTTTCTCCAGTATTGCTACTTTAAATCCCTTTTCTGCCATGGACCTGGCGAATGTTGAACCTATGGGGCCAGCACCAACTACCACTACATCATAGTTTTTCATATCAACACTAACATTATAGTTTTATCTTTAAATAATTCACAAAGTTATAATAAAAAATCAAAATAATCGAGCATTACTGCCACTATAAGGAATTATAACAATGCAATATTCATCTGACTATCTTTTAAACTTTTTGTCATATTCTTCAATTATGGATCTTTTGGGTGTTTTTCTACGCTGGGTTTTGAA
Source organism: Methanobacterium sp. (assembly GCA_012838205.1). Lineage (NCBI taxonomy): Archaea > Methanobacteriati > Methanobacteriota > Methanobacteria > Methanobacteriales > Methanobacteriaceae > Methanobacterium > Methanobacterium sp. The sequence goes on along the minus strand of DUPR01000047.1, from coordinate 72,623 downwards.
CCCAACCTCTTCCCCTAACATGACACGGTCGATCATGTCTTCCACTTCTCGGGGATTTGGAATATCTTCTAAAACAATGTTGGTGTGCTCATGACCCCCATATATCTCTATATCTCCTGCTGAAATAATTCTGTCTACTATACCCTGAGAAATTTCAATGTCTTGTATCTTAGGGTACTGGATAGATGATCTTTTCCTTCTGAGAATTCCCTTTTGGATTACAACTCGTTGATTAGTAAGCTGGTACTTCTTCCCCCTCCATGAAAGAATTTCAAAAATTATGGACAAGATCAATAAGATAATGATTAGCAATAATAAATAAAATATTCCCTGAATAAGAGGCAGCCATACCATCTGTACCACATATTCTTGTAGTATTATTGCTGCTGCTATTATTGTCCGGAAATAGTAAAATATCCCCACTAAAATTACCAATTTAAGAATGGTTGATTTCATGTTGGCCAGAAATCGGGGTCGGGTTTCAAAAACAACCCTTTCCCCTGGATTTGAATCATTCATTCTGTTAAACATTTTTCCTACCACCATTCCACAGCAAAACTATTCATCGGATTATGCGTAAAATATACACTATTTCTTAGTTTAACTTCCCAATCTAAATAGTTTATCTGTTGCTTCTACCTATCTTGTAAATGATGATAAATAAAAGGATCCTTATCGAGGAAACAAACATAATGCTCCAATCAGATATAGAACCATCTGGTGTAGATAACTTTATTATTCAACAGCGTAAAGCACTGAAAAGTTATATTTGGAAACATAAAGAATTTCAAATCAGTTTAGAACCTTTAAAAGTTGGTGAAGCACCACTCATAGTAAAAATGATGGCTGAAGCAGCAGAAATAGCTGAAGTTGGACCTATGGCTGCAGTTGCAGGGACAATATCAGAACTGTCTCTAAATTTTTTGCTAAAAAATGGTGCACAATATGTTATAGTTGATAATGGTGGGGATGTGGCTCTTAAAACTAACAAAGATGTGATAATGGGATTGTATGCTGGTGAATCCTCTCTTTCCGGGAAAATTGGTTTTAAAATTAAGCACCAAAAAACACCAATGGGAATATGCACATCATCTGCCACAGTTGGTCACTCCATCAGCTTTGGGAAAGCAGATTCAGTTACAATTTTCGCTTCTCATGCCAGCACTGCAGATGCACTGGCAACATCCATAGCAAATCATGCCACAGGCAATAGTAATCGTGAAATAATTGAAAACTGTCTGGATAAAGCTGAAGAATTTCGCATGTATTTCCGAGGATTGATGGTAGTGGTGGGCGAAGCTGCCGGCACCCTTGGCAAAATACCTAAACTTGTTAAAACCAAGAAAAAAGCAGTTTTAGGCGATATTTTTGATGTTTATTAGGTTTACTGTTGTCCTGATATATTAATCTCAATTATTTATAAAAAACATTAAAATAAAAATTTTAATTAAAGATTATGGAATGGTATTAATTGGATCTTCTCACCTTTTTCAATGATTTCCACATTTTTTGGAACTTCAAAATAGCCATCAGCCTCTGCGAGTGCGGTTATGGCACCTGAATCCTTTAATATGGGGATAGCAAGATTATCTTTAATCTTTGCAAGGGCATAGTGGCTTCGTCCCCTTGCAGAATGATATCTTCGGGATAATTTAAGTGTTAAAAATTCTTTTTTCTGCTGGTGTCCAGAATTACCAGCTATTTCTCTTAAAAAAGGCGCTACAAAGGCATTGAAAATCATTAATGCAGACACAGGATATCCTGGAAGTCCGAACAGGATTATGTCACCATCACCCCCTGGTAATGTGCCTATCAAAGTAGGTTTACCAGGTTTAACTGAAATTCCATGTACCAAGACCCGACCCATATCATCAACAACTTGACGCAAAACATCTCCTGCACCTGCAGAAGTACCTCCAGATGTTATAATAATATCAGTATCTTTAAATTCATGTATTTTATTTTTTATAGTATCATAATCATCTTTAACTATTTTAGAAATAATTGGAATGCATCCGCAAGCTTTAACAGCATTAGAAATAGTTTCAGAGTTGATATCGTATAATTTCCCATATTTAAGTTCTTGACCAGGTTTAATTAGTTCGTTACCTGTTGAAATCACGGCTACTGTTGGTTTAGAGAAAACTGGAATTTGTGACATTCCAATAGCACTTAACGCACCTATCCTTTCAGGAGTTAGTAGGCTGCCTTCAGAAAGAAGTTTTTCTCCTTTTTTCATATCTGATCCCCGAGCAGACACATTCATTCCAGGAGCCACTGCTTCATAAATCTGAACAGTTTCATCTTCTAAATTTGTGAACTCAACCATAACCACTGCATCAGCACCTTCCGGCATTGGGGCGCCTGTTCCAACTTCAGTACATTTACCTTTTGCCACTTTTTTTAAAGGAACATCACCTGCACCAATCTTTTCAATTAGATCTAAAGATAAGGGGTTATCTTCTGAAGCTCCAAACGTGTCCTGAGCTCTTACTGCATAGCCATCCATTGCTGCACGATCAAAGGGTGGAAGATCTATTACTGCATAAATATCTTCAGCCAAAATACGTTGATAAACATCCGACAAATCAATTTTTTCAATCTTTCTGTAGATTTTAAGTGATTCAATAATTTTTTTCACTTCATCTTGGTCCATTAAATTCAAAAAAACATTTCCCATGGTTTCCCCAGTTTAATTTTTCTTAAATAAATTTAAGATTAATTCTAATTACAATTATTATTAAACATTTCACTGCTGGAATAATGAAAAATAATTAATCCATTTGAAAAATTTGGATTAACCAAATAAAAAAAAAAGACTTTATAACTTAAAAAGGATGTCAATTTAAAAGCGAATCATATTCAAAGCCTATCAAATTCACGATTTTTTAACCCCTCTTCCTCTTTTACTTCCTGGTTTTTTATGTTTTGCTCTAGTTCTTTTTTTAGTTCCTTTAACTTTTGCCATATTTATTCAACTCTTATTAACCTTATTGAAAAAGTATATTTACAATTCATCCCATTAAAAAACCCAATAAATTCATATTTAATATATCTTCAGGTTTTATTTTCAGGATTAAAAATGGAATCAAAAATTTTTCCCAAATTTGATCACCATCTTCCATATATTCCTAATTTATATTTATATAATAATTGGTAAAACTCCCTTCAAATTTTAAAATAAAAAATGAATTATGATAATTAATTAATTGATTTATCTAAATATATTTTTTATGGAAACTATTACAATGTATAACTGAAACTTACAATATTTTGATTTATAAAATTCACACAATTGGAAAATACGATTTTTTTATATACCTTTAAAACACAATATAAAAAAGAAGATAAATGATCAATATGCAGATTAAATGATCAATACTGTGTTGAGTCAATAAAATCCTATTATGAAAGTTTATTTGATTACCAGAAGGTTTAACTAAACTTCAATAAATTGCCATAATACTTATTATATGATCTTTATTCGGTTGATCTTTTAACTTATCGCCATTTTATAAGAAGGAGGAGAGTATTTGAGCAGAGGAAGTGGTCGTGATCAACAATCACAAGAATTTCGGAGGGTGAGATCCCCTAGAAAGGGTGAAATACCAGGTGTTGTGGAACAAATTATGGGGCATGGGAAGCTTAAAGTAAGATGTGCCGATGGTAAAACTAGACTTTGCCGAATTCCCGGAAAAATGAAAAAAAGAATCTGGATCAGAGAAGGTGACGTAGTTCTAATTAAACCGTGGGACTTCCAAAGCGATGAAAAGGCAGACGTTATTTGGAGATATACACGCACCGAATCTAACTATTTAGAACGTCGAGGATTCCTAAAACTATAAAATCTTTAATTTCATGTTTTATTAAATCGTTAAACCTCCATTTTTTATTAAAACATGCTAAATTAATGTTTAGGTTTTTTTTATAACAATTTCTGGTAATATATTCCCTTTTTTAATTCTGAGGAATATTAAATTGTTTATACATTACCTAATTTATTTCAATAAGAATAAAAAAAAACCCCACACCTAACCTAAAAGAGAAATATAATCCAAGTGCTAAATATGGAATCTCCTGTTGATAAGTCAGATATTCACCTTCAGAAAATGAGGGAAGTCAAACGCTTGAAGAGTGTTGAAGACAGACGAGTAGGGAGTGAGGTGTTCGATCGGATTACCCTCCAAACATTGTATAAATTGGCCAATCAAGGCCATATTCACCTTTTAAATGGAGCAATTAGTACTGGGAAAGAGGCAAATGTCTTTAAAGGTGCTGATGAAGACGGTAATTTGGTTGCAGTCAAAATTTATCGGGTTACCACTTCTGACTTTAAAAAAATGCAATATTATATTCAGGGCGATCCTCGGTTTAACATTCGTAGCAATAGTAAACGTCAACTAATTAATAACTGGGTTTTAAAAGAATTTAAAAATCTTAACCGAGCATACAATGCTGGAGTGCGAGTTCCCAAACCATTAATTGCAAAAAAAAATATTCTTGTTATGGAATTTATAGGAGACAAAAATGGCACACCAGCTCGCCTCATGCAACAGACAAAAATTTCAAATCCAGATAATATAGTTGAAAAAATTATTGAATATGTTAAAAAACTATATAACGATGCAGAAATAGTGCACGGAGATTTGTCTGCCTTCAATATTTTAATACACCATGATGAACCGGTCATAATTGATCTATCCCAAAGCCTAGTGGTTGATCATCCCTTGTCAAATGAGCTTTTAAACCGAGATATTAACAATTTAATCAAAGATTTTAAAAAAATAGGTATCAAAATGTCTAAAGATGATGTTAAAAGAAAGATTAAGGATTTATGAGGATAGAAAAGTATATCTTAAAAGATAATGTAATATCTTTTTAAAAGTAGAGGTGAAAAATTGCCTAACACAGAATATTTAAAGATCCCCAAGGAAAGGGTAGGGGTTCTTATTGGGCCACAAGGAAAAACCAAAGAAACTATTGAAAAAACAAGTCAGACTATCATTGATGTTGACAGTGAAGCTGGTAGTGTGGCCATATCGCCACACAAAGAATCAGAAGATCCTTTATCTGTGTGGAAAGCCCGCTATATGGTTAAAGCAATAGGTAGAGGTTTTAATCCAGGAATAGCCCTTAAATTAATTGATGACGAGGTAATGTTAGAGATCATTAACCTTCCTGATTATGTTGGTAAGTCAAAAAAGGCAATTTTAAGACAGAAAGGACGTATCATTGGCAAAGATGGGAAAACCCGGAATATAATCACTGAAATGACTGGAACACATGTTTCGATTTATGGAAAAACTGTCTCAATTATTGGTGATATGGAACATTTACAAATTGCCAAAGAAGCTGTTGAAATGATTTTGGATGGTGCTAGACATAAAACAGTATACTCGTTTCTGGAACGTAAAAAACAAGAGATGAAACTTAGAGAAATTAAAATGAACCCATCTATATGAACATAAAATAAATTATCAAAAAAATAATAAATCAATTAAAGGAGGCATAGTTTGGAGCGAGAAGCAGCTGAACTATTTGAGGAATTTAAAGAACTGACTGCATCTGAATTTTTCAGAAGAAATAAACAGATGCTGGGTTTTTCTGGTAAAATCCGGTCTTTAACCATGGTATTCCATGAATTAATTACTAACAGCCTAGATGCATCAGAAGAGGCAGGAATACTTCCAGAAATAAAGATAGACCTCAAACGTTTAGATAAAGATCATTACATACTTAGACATACCGATAATGGACCAGGAATCCCTGAAGATTATATCACCAGAGTATACAGCACCATGTTTGCTGGTTCCAAGTTCAGGAACATCCAATCCCGCGGGCAGCAGGGGTTAGGGTGCAGTGGGTGTGTTTTGTTATCACAAATGACCACCGGAAAGCCAGCTAAAGTTGTGTCCGGCTATAAAGATGGTGACACTCTTAAAGGTGTGGAAATGACCTTTAAGATGGATGTAAAGAAAAATAAGGGATTAATACTTGAGAGAAAGGATGTTGAAGTGCAATCCACCGGAGTTTCCATAGAATTGCAATTTAAAGATGTTTCATATTCACTTTCAGAACAAGGAGCCTATGAATACATTCGTAGAACCATGATCGGCAATCCACATGCTAAGATCACTTTCAGAGACCCTACGGGACACAAATATATTTTTAATCGAGCTGCAGATTTTATCCCCCCATTACCTAAGGAGGTACTTCCGCACCCCAAAGGAGTAACTGCTGATGACTTGATATTCATGGCAAAACATACTGATAAACGTCGTTTCCGCAGCCTATTAACTAGTAACCTTTCCAGGATGTCCACCAAACGAGTGAAAGAGATTGAAAAAACTACTGGAATCGATCTTAACAAGCGTCCCAAGGACATGAAATGGGAGGAAGCAGAACAAATCGTGGAAACATTTGCCAAAATGGACTTTATGGCACCCCCAACCTCTGGACTTATACCAATAGGGAAAGAACAGATAGAAAAAGGAATAAGAGAGATTTTGAATCCTGAATTCGTGGCAACCACTACCCGAAAACCTAAAACATTCCGTGGAGGAGTTTCTTTTATCATTGAAGCCGGCATATCTTATGGTGGAGATTCAGGAAGAATGGTTGGAGAGCAAAAAAAAGCAGAAATCATGCGATTTGCCAACCGAGTGCCTTTGGCCTTTGATCAGGGCAGTTGTGCCATAACTGAAGCTCTTAAAAGTGTGGACTGGAAACGTTATGGGATAAAAGACATGGATAATGCTCCTATGACCATTTTTGTCAACATCATCTCCACTAATGTGCCCTACCTTTCAACAGGTAAGCAAAGTGTGGCACCTGAACCAGAAATTCTGCATGAAGTCCGACAAGCAACCATGAAAATCGCTAGAAGCATGCAAAAATATATACGCGCTAAAAAAGCTGCGAAAGAAGAAGCATTACGTGCAAAAGTATTTGAAAATTTGGTTCCAGTTATAATTCGTGAAGCAGCAGTGCTGGCTGAAAAGGATGTTCCAGAATATGATGCCGTACTAGCAAAAGTTACACGCAGAGCAAAATACGAAGGCGTGGTTGAAGATGAATAAAAAAGATATCACTGTTAACAAACTCAAAAGCTTGGGTGAGATAATATTAGAAGACGTTGAAAAAAACAACGTTCCTACAATTAAAGTTCCATCACGAGGAACATCTAACATAGTTTATGATAATGAAAAACGTTACTATGTGCTGGGGGATCGCTATGGTAAAAGATCCCTAGGTAATGTGAAACAGATAACCAAGATGGCTCAGATGATATACGTAGCCAATTTTTGCAAGGATCTGGTTCGCAGGGGAAAAACTGCCACTTTAAGGGAGATGTACTATGTTTCTGAAGGATGGGATGTGGACTTCGGAGAGCAGCAAGAATCGAATATTGTTGGCGAAGACTTGGAAGTCACATTGGGAATGACCCGTGAAGACTTGGGCCTGATGCCTGAAGAAGACGGGGCTTCAGTTTACGGAAATATCACACTTCAAGATGATGATGTGGAAATAAACGCGCTTAAAGCAGGAAAATCAGGTTATACCATATCCCCCACCATTGATGAAGTGAAATTTCTGGATCACGACGTGGAACGAGTTATTGCCGTGGAAACCATGGGTATGTTCCATAGGATGGTTCAAGAAGACGCTTATAAAAAATTTAATACGCTAATTGTTGGTTTAAAAGGTCAAGCTGCTCGTGCAACCCGGCGTTTCCTTAAACGTGTCAATAATGAGCTTAATTTACCAGTTTATATTATGAACGACGGAGATCCATGGGGATTCCACATTGCCATGGTTATAATTAGTGGAAGTGCTAAATTAGCCCATGTAAACCATCAACTGGCCACTCCTGATGCTAGATTCATGGGTGTTACCGCATCAGATATTATTAACTACGATCTTCCCACCGATCCCCTGAAAGATATCGATGTTTTAAGGCTTAAAGAACTTTCAAAAGACCCCAGATACAAAGACGATGCTTGGCAAGTGGAAATCAAAAAAATGCTCAAGATAGGGAAAAAAGCAGAACAACAATCCTTCTCCAAGTACGGATTAGAGTATGTGGTTGAAACTTACTTACCTGAAAAACTCGATGCAATGGAATAACTAGAAGTAACAGCCTTTATAAGGCTGATATAAATTTTTTAAATTTATTCTTTTTTAAGTATAAACGATTATAGATGAATTTAATTTAAAAATCGATTATGTTAACTTAGCTAATAATTTGATTAAATAATCTGGTTTTTTTTATAATATGAAAAATTAAATCATAAAATTTATAATATTCTAAACTAGATACATATTTTAAATATAATTACTATATCGGGGATTTTATAATGAAAAACGTAGGGATAAATGGATACGGTACTATTGGAAAAAGAGTGGCAGACGCAGTGGCCTGTCAGGATGACATGCAAATTGTTGGAGTTACTAAACGAACCCCTGACTTTGAAGCCAAAATGGCAGTGGAAAAAGGATTCCCCCTATACATCAGCGCTCCTGAAAGGGAAGGGCTTTTTGAAGAAGCAGATATAAAATTAGCAGGTACCATTGATGATCTCTACGATAAATTGGATGTAATGGTGGACTGCACCCCTGGAGGTATAGGTGCTAAAAATAAAGAAATATACTCTGAAAAAGGAGTTAAAGGTATTTTTCAGGGTGGAGAAAAACACGAACAGATAGGAAAATCTTTTAACTCATTTACAAATTACAAAGATAACTTGGGTGCTGACTACGTTCGGGTAGTTAGTTGCAACACTACTGGATTGTGCCGAACCCTCCAACCAATAGATGACCTTTGTGGGATAAAAAAGGTTCGTGCAGTTATGGTACGGCGAGGATCAGATCCTGGACAGATAAAAGCGGGCCCTATTAATGCAATAGTTCCAAACCCTCCAACAGTTCCATCTCATCATGGCCCAGATGTGCAAACTGTAATGTACGACTTGGACATCGTCACCATGGCATTATTGGTGCCTACTACCATCATGCACCAACACAACCTCATGGTTGAACTGGAAACTCCACCCTCACTTGATGATGTTATTGAAACCCTAGAAACCACACCTAGAGTAAAATTAGTTGAAGCAAATAAAGGATTAAACTCTACAGCCGAGATAATGGAGTTTGCTCGAGATTTAGGTCGACCAAGAGGAGATTTAAATGAAATCGCTGTTTGGAAGGAATCTTTAAACATTAAAGATGGTGAACTTTTCTATATGCAAGCAATACATCAGGAATCAGATGTTGTTCCAGAAAATATCGATTGCATACGTGCTTTGTTAGAGATGGAAGATGATCCTACCAAATCCATTGAAAAAACCAATAAAAATATGGGAATAAATTAATTTTTTTTTCTACCTTATTCCTTTTTCAAGATTCATTGCATAATAGATGCATCTTTTTTTGGACTATTTAGAATAAAAAAATTATAAAGAATTTGATTGTGGTAAAAATAGATACTACCTCCACGCACTTAGCAAGGGTTCTGTTGATGGTTTTGTAGAACCTAAAATGGGGGAAATTGTCATAAAAAAGGGCTATCTGTAATCACAATCAAAACCACAATAATATCTGGAATACTTGCAAGCAAAATATGTGAAACAGATTATTATAATTGTATTCGAGGGTCTCAGATAGTACCAAACAATGAAAAATAATCGACCTATTTTTCTCAATTATAAATGCTATTATAAAGTGGTAACTTGTTTGTTTTGGGAAAAAAATCATTTTTGAGAAATTCTGTACAGCTAAATTACTAAACATTACGTGATGGTCGCCAATCGGATATTTGAGCAAACATATTCCATATATAACGATTTTATATGAGAATTCGATAAATCAGGCGCTTACTAACAACCAATTATTTGATCTCTAAATTTTTCAGATTAAAAATAATAATTCAAAAAAATCTTATATAAAACTAGAAAGAGAAAAAGAATGTAAGCAACATAATCATCGATGTGATGCAAACCATCAATATACTATTAAATCAATTATCCATCTACCAATAGATATCATAATTGGGTGAATTTCATGGAATGTCAGGATTACTCCCTAAATCGGAACACAGAAAGAAATAATCTTAATCTTAACCCGCTTCAGCGGGGTGGTGTGCTACCCCCTGAATCACGTCAAGCATTATACGAATTCTCAGACGGATACAGTATCTGCGATTACTGTGCAGGTCGCCTAGACGAAATCCCGAAACCGTCTATACATAATTTTTTAAGCGATTTAGCGAGTTTCATAAATGTAGATCATGCTAGGACCGTCCATGGTGCAAGAGAAGGGAAATTTGCAGTTATGCACGCACTTTGCCGTCCAGGAGATACAGTAGTAATGGATGGTAATGCCCACTACACCAGCCATTTAGCAGGTGAACGTAATGATCTTAACATAGTGGAAGTACCTAGCAGTGCAGAACCTGAATATAGGATAGATCCTATAGTTTACCAAGAAGTACTAGAAAATCTCTATGACCGTGGCGAAGAAGTAAGTTTAGTCCTTTTAACTCATGTAGATGGTGATTATGGTAATTTAACAGATGCCCGAGCTGTTGGAAAAATTTCGCATGATATGGGTATTCCATTCCTTCTAAACTGTGCTTATTCCATGGGAAGAATGCCAATTGATGCCAAAAAATGGAATGTTGATTTTGTAGTGGGAAGTGGTCATAAAAGCATGGCTGCCTCCGGACCCATTGGTGTTCTAGGGGTTCAAGAAGAATGGGCAGATTTGATTCTTAAAAAATCAGATAAACATCGTGTTAAAGAACTAGAAATGTTAGGATGCACCAGCAGAGGAGCTCCTATTGCTACTTTAATGGCTTCTTTCCCCTATTTAATTGAAAGAGTAAATAATTGGGATGTTGAATTGCAAAAAACATTGTATTTTGTATCTGAAATGGAAAAAATAAGTGGAGTGAAACAAGTAGGTGTAAGACCTAAAGAGCACGATTTGGTACGATTTGAAACCCCATTTTTCCATAGAATAGCAGATAAACACCCCCGTAAGGGTTTTTATCTTTATGAAGAGCTTAAAAAGAGGAAGATTGTAGGTATCAAGCGGGGGCAAACGCAATGGTTCAAGTGCAGTGTTTATGGTTTCAGTCAGGAACAAGTTCACTACATTGCACATTCTTTTACTGAAATAGCTTCAAAATTTCGCGAAATGGCTGATTAATCAAAACCAATAGTGAATAATATGAGGTGTAATGATTTTTAGAATATATCCAATGTAAAATTGCCTTTTATTCTTTTTAATACTAAAACATTTTTTGGAAATGGAGATCTTGTGATGAATAAAGATAATGAATCCAAAAAGGCTCTTGTACTAAGTGGGGGAGGAATAACAGGGATAGCTTGGGAATTAGGTATTCTCAGGGGATTGGAAGAATGCGGAGTGGATGTGACAAATGCAAATCTAATTATTGGCACATCTGCAGGTTCTATTGTGGGAGCCCAGATCATCAGCGAAACCAGTCTTGAAGAACTGTATAAACTTCAACTGATTCCTATTGAGGAAAGCGAAGAACGTCAAGTTCAATTTAACAGAACTGAATTTCAAAAGATAATGGCAGCAGCCATTTTGAGTTCACCTGATTCACAAACAGCGAGAGCGTGTATTGGAAAAGCATCACTATCTTCAGCCACTATGAGTGAGGAAGAACGTCAAAAAATTATAAATTCTCGTTTGCCCAATAAAGAATGGAACCAAAAAAAGAAATTAATAATAAATGCAGTTAATGCTAGAACCGGAGAATGGGTGAAATTTGATCACAATTCCAGTGTGTCACTCGAACAGGCAGTGGCGGCAAGTTCAGCAATTCCGGGTATTTATCCTCCCACTGAAATTAATGGAGAATACTACATTGATGGAAGTATGAGTTCAGGGACAAATGCAGATTTAGCACAAGGTTATAATAAAGTTCTTGTTATTGTTGCTGAACCAAACATGATACATGCTTTAATGGGCCCTACCATGCATAGAATCAGTTTTAATGAGGAATTGAAAATATTAAAGGAATCCGGAGCTAAAGTTTGGGTTATTTTACCTGATGAAAATTCTTTGAAGGCTAAAGGAAAAAACCCATTAGATGTGAATTCCCGTGCTGCATCAGCAAAAGCGGGACTTAAACAGGGGAAAATTTTAGCAGAAGAAGTAAAAAGTTTCTGGAAAAAAAATAATTGAAATTTTTTACATCTTAGACATTTATGATGAAATTATAATAGATTGTTTAGTTCTAATGTAAAAAAATATTAAATTAAAAAAAAAATGAAAAAAATCTATATTGCAGATATCTTGATGCCAATTTATCGGGATTTATATTTACTGTCAAATCTTCGGCAAGATTTAGCAATGTAGGGTTCACATTTATCTAATTCTGTTAAAAGACACCTTTTGATAGTTTCACTCTTAATTTCTTTCTCATCATCAATTTTTTTATTAATATTAGCCAACACTTCATTAATGATATCTTTTTTCTCATCTAGAGTGTATCCTGCATCAATGGTAGCTTTCTGAAGAGATCCTTTAATTTTGTTAGGATTGAATGATTCTACATTACCTTTCCTTTTAATTACTTTTTTCAATATATCACCGTGAGTTTATTTACAATCCCTTAAATATACAATTTCGTCAAATGCCATTTCAATATATTGTATAAAATAAAGAAAAAGAGATTAATATTGAATAATCTCTTCATATGGCTGGACTATGACAAAACCATGGCCTCTGAATTCTAACTGGAATTCTTCACCACTAGTTTTCCCAATTAAAGTTTTAAGTCCAATATCAGTCTTTACAGACGGTGTTAAACCGCCAGACCAAGCCACTGTTGCTTGTGGATCTGTGTATATTGGTTGGTCCGGAGTAACCACCAGTGTTATCGGCGTGAAATAAGTAGTTATAGCTACCATTCCAGTTCCTTCTAACCTTATATGGAATAGTCCTGCACCGGATGTAAGGCCCACTCCAGTACTCATCATCTTAATGTCCCAATCAATCTGTTCTTCAAAGGCCAGTAAATCATTTCCCTTCACAAAAATTCTTTCATTTTGGAGGTCTAAAATGACGATTTTTTTCCCATAATCGGCGAGATATACTTTTCCCTGACCTTCCATTTTCATTAGGGTGGCTGATTCTCCAGTTACGGCTTTTTTCACAAATTTGTCAAGGCCATGTTCGAAAGTTCCCTCTTTTTTGAACTTTAAATCACCACTGTAGGCAACCATAGATCCTTTCTTAGCCCATACTTTCCCATCAACATTAATATTCAATAAATAATCGTTTTCCAGTTCAAAAATTTCACCAGTGCCTGTTTTTTCTTTAGTTTTATTGATAAACTCATCAATACTATATTTCTTGGTCCCACCATAAACAGGGGCAACTTTTTGTTCGGTTTCCTGGTTTTGAGTTGTTTCAGGCTCAGTAACATCACTTTCTATGGATTTACCACAATTTGGACAAAATTTTCCTTGGAACTCAGTTCCGCAATTTGGACAAAACATGCTTAACACCTCAAAAAAGCATAAACATAATTACAATATGTGTTGTAATTTTTTATGTTATGGTATTGTATTATCTTTGTATTTAAAAGACTATTGTATTTGAAATTTTATCAAAAATTCATTTTTTGTTTACTAAATCGCCGATATCCTTAACCACATCTCTCACAGCAATTTCCAGCAATTGTTCACCGATTTCGAGATCAACACATACTCCTTCTTCTGCAACCTTCTTTGCACCATTTTCTATACCTTTATTGGCTATTCGTGCCTCAGTGAGGCCGACCATTCCAACTTCAGGGTATAAATTAAATTTACAATGTTCATCAAGGCGTTTTTCATCGACAATTCCTAAAACTGCCCCCATTGAAAGTTCTCCAGTGCCAGCATGGGGCCCTTCAACTTCAACGATTTTGTTGTTGAAAACTACTTGTAGTTGTGAATTTTTTTTAATAAATTTAAGATGGTCTTTGATAAGTACATTCCCCCCATGAGCATTCACTAACACCACTGATTCCAAATTTAAATTATTTTTAACATTTTTTAAAAAAGGAATCAGTTCATTATTCACCAGTACCTCTATTGGGATGTGAATTCCATGTTTAACATAATCATATTCCGTCGCAACATAGAGAACTCCTACATATTTAGCTCCAGTTCGAAGTGATGCTTCTAAAGCAACATAGGCTGCTATTTTAGAATCCGTGTCAATTGGGAGTGCGGCACCATGATTTTCCAGATGAGAACCAACTGCCAGAACTCCAATTTTATGAACATCAGGAGAAATCACATTACCTGAAGAATAACGTAGTTCGATCATATTCACTCCCTATTCAATCATTTATAACATTTAGTATTTGTCACAACATTAGTCTTGTTATAAGTAACTAGAAGCAAGATGAAGAGGATTGGCATTAAGATATCTAAGTAAAGTACTGTTCCAGCATTACCAGCAGCCAGATTACCAGTTTGTTGGATACTGTAAAGATGGCCAATAGCAGCACCCCACATGAACACTGCATAGGCAATGATAGTAGGTACCCAAAAACTCCGATATTTAATGGACAAAATTCCTAAAATACCATAAGAAATATTTGCAAAACCAACTTCCCTTAAGAAAGGAGTGTTGGGCCATCCCACAGATTGGGCAACCATTTCTGGAGATAAAATTTGAGCCAAGCCACTGAAAATGGATCCCACACCTATTCCAAAACCTAAAAACCATAATAACAAGAATTCTATAACTCTATTTTTTGTCAGTTCTTTCTTACTTATGAATAAATGCAAAAAGGCTCCAATTATGGGAACTATGACAAATATGTACCAAATTTCCATTTATAGAAAACCCCTTCTTTAAATAAAGTTGGGCATAATATATAAAATAATTCCTCAAATTCAATTATTGTGTTGAATGTTTTCCAAATAGCCTAATCATTACCCTATCTCAAAATTCCAAATCTTATCCCCAATATAGTGAAGAGTCTTTACTGCCTTACCTTTATTATTTTTCACCATTTCTTCTCCTGATATCATGGCTATACCCATAGCCAAGGGTTTATGGTGATTTTCATCAACAATTATAACTGTGTCTCCCTCTGCTATATTTATGTCAGCTTTCACAACCCCTGGAGACATTACATCTGCTCCATTGGCCATGAATTTCACTGCACCCATGTCCACAACCACAACATGATCCTCCATAGGTCGTTTGAGGGCTCCTTTAAGTGTAGGAAATGGTTCACCATTGAGGATCATTAAAAGGGGTTCATCATCAATCAAGATCAAGTCAGGAAGTTCGGTTTCCAATATTTCAACTTTGGACTTGGGGGGGATTAAGAAACTATAATGTCCAAGATTAGCTTTGATTTCCTTTAATTTTCTTTTCTTGAGATAATATCTCTTTTTAATTTTCAATTAAAAATCACCCAATTCTAGTTTCCATTTTGTTTTTAATATTTATGATGGCGGTACATTTAAATATAAATCTTAACTACATTGATGGTATAGGAAAGGTGATAATAGTGAGTGTACAGAAGAATGTGAATACATCACGACCATTAGATGTATTAGGTAAAGCTCTTAACTCTCAAGTGCTAATTAAACTTAAAGGTGGCAGAGAATTCCGTGGAGTTCTTGAAAGCTTTGATATGCATATGAATTTAGTTCTAAATGATGCCGAAGAATTAGAAAGCGGTGAATCATCAAGAAGGTTAGGTGTAGTCCTCATACGCGGGGATAACATCGTCTACATATCACCAGGATAGACAAATACCAGTAAAATAGCTGGGATATTTTTTTAGGAGGATAAAAATTGAAAGGTACACCTTCATTTGGTAAACGTAACAAAAAAACCCATATCCGTTGCAGAAGATGTGGGAAAAACTCATACAATGCCAGGAAGCGCTACTGCGCTGCTTGTGGATTCGGAAGATCTAAAAGAATCCGAAGCTACAACTGGCAGAACAAGAAGCTTAACGGCTACAGGTTGAAGTAAATGGAAATGAGAAATCCCATCGATGTGCGTATCATTGTGGAAGGAGCATCTGATGTAGAAAATGTTTCCAGGGCTCTGCAGAACATTGCCCTTGGAGCTGAGTACCATATAACCATCTCCTCCATCATACCCACCACTAATACTGAAATCGCGAAAAAAGCAGTACGTGGTGCGGATATCATTTTGATCGCCACCGATGTGGATGCTCCTGGAAGAGAACTAGCGGACAAATTTCAGACGGTTTTAAAAAAAGAAGTAGGCCATATAGAAAGGATGAAACTCCCTTTCGGTCACGACGTGGAATACATCGACCCTGCTCTTATCCGAAAGGAAATTAAGAATGCGATTATTCGTTCTGGTTTGATATCTATAGGTAATATCGGACGCATCCAGGAACTCAGAGACCAACTAAAACAATCTGAAAATCAAATAACAGACTTGAAAGAAGATATTGACAATTTATCTTCAGAAAAGGAAAAAACAGCAAAAGAAAACAAAGAATTAACATCTTCCCTTGAAAGACTTGAATTTAAACAAAAATCACTCCAGGAAGATTTGAAAACCATTAAAAACAAGTATGCTGATATTAAAAATAAACACAGAATTATATTGAAGAAAAATCTGTATGAAACATTTCTTCTGAATGAACTGTGGAAAGAAAACTTTAATGAAACCTTAGAAGAAGAAGAACTTATTACTTTTATAACTAGCGAATTTAAACCTGATAACATTATTTTAGGACAGGGATTCATTGCTGCTCCTTCAAAAAAAGATGCTGTAGACTGGTTAAAAGTTATTCGCACGGTACTTATTTTTTACGATTCAAAAATAGAAGATCTTAAGGAAGAAATAGGTGATGAGAAATTCATTCCTAGTTTACTCAAAGAGTAATGTTAAAGGTCATGTTATGAATTATTTTTCATCTCTTTTTTTAGAAAGATCACCCTCAAATATAACTTTATGGAGAATTCCAAGTGCAGGATAAATGCGGTATCGTAGGTGCTTACTCTAAGAATAAGTCCCACAACATATCAAGAGAAATATATTATGGATTATACGCTTTGCAACATCGAGGACAAGAGTCCGCAGGCATATCTGCCCATAATGGTTCGGAAATGCGTACTTACAGAGGTATGGGGCTTGTGTGTGATGTTTTCAACAATGGGAACTTGATCGGATTAGATGGAAATGTTGGCATAGGCCATGTGCGTTACTCAACAACAGGCAAATCCCAAATTCAAAACTCCCAACCATTTATTGGAAAATTTGACTTGGGAACAATAGCTATAGCTCATAATGGAGATATTATTAATTCCATGGAGCTTCGTCAGAAACTGGAAAAAGAAGGAATAATATTTCAATCCTCAACTGACTCCGAAGTTATCTGCCATATGTTAACCCGAGAGTACTCCCAAACACAAAACATGGTCGAATCCATAAAAAAAGTTTCAAAAAAACTTATAGGCTCATATTCACTGGCTTTGTTAGTTAATGATGATTTAATGGTGGTAAGGGATCCCATTGGCATCAAACCTCTAGCTTTAGGCCAACGTGAAGGAACCACCATTGTAGCATCGGAAACTGTTGCTTTTGATGTGGTGGGAGCTGAATACGTTCGTGATGTGGAACCCGGGGAGATACTGGTTATCAACGATGAAATAAATAGTTTCAAAATACCACAAAACCCTGGCACATCAAAAGCTCATTGTATGTTTGAATATGTTTATTTTGCCCGTCCAGATAGTATCTTGGATGGGAGAATTGTCTATAATGTGCGACTTAATATTGGACATGCACTTTATAGAGAGCACCCTGTTGATGCGGATGTTGTGATGCCTGTGCCTGACTCAGCAATCACCGCAGCTATAGGCTATTCTCGCGCATCAGGGATTTCTTACGGTGAAGGGTTAATCAAAAATCGTTACATCGGCAGGACCTTTATTATGCCCACCCAAGAAGAGCGTGAAACATCAGTCAAGTTGAAGATGAATCCCATCAAGTCAGAACTTGAGGGTAAACGCATCGTACTTGTGGATGACAGCATTGTACGAGGAACCACATCTAAAGCATTGGTTAATGTGCTCCGTGATACGGGTGTAGAAGAAATTCACCTACGTATTGGATCACCACCCATTATTTCTCCATGTTATTATGGCATTGCCATGGCCACTCGTAAAGAGCTCATAGCTTCTGATAAAGAAGTGGAAAAAATCAGACAAACCATAGGGGTTGACTCACTAGGATATCTAAGTACAAAATCCCTAGTGGAATGTATTGGAATTAAGAAGAATGAATTATGTCTTGGATGCATCACCGGAGAGTATCCAACCCAACTTCCCAGTGATATTGATGAATATGAGTCTTGCAAGTGTTAATCAAATTTTTTTCCATTTCGAATTGTTTAAACTGATTAATTTTATAAAAAGTTTAATCATGCTATTTTCTAAGGATTAAAAGTGATTTCATGGTAGAATTACTAGCTCCAGCCCGAGATTTTACTGCACTAGAGGCAGCATTGAAGAATGGTGCTAATGCAGTATATATAGGGGTTGAAAATTACAATATGCGATCACACGCACCTAATTTCACCATGAAAAAACTCAAAGAAGCGTCTGATCGTTGTCACAGTCAAAATGCTCGTCTTTATGTGTGCACCAACACGGTGATGAATAATAGGGATATTGAACACCTCAATACTATTTTACCTGATATCGTATCTGCAGGAGCCGATGCTATAATTGCATCGGATCTGGGGGTTCTCAACATTGCACAGGATGAAGATATTGATGTTCATTTCAGTGTTCAGGGAAATATATCTAATTCTGAATCCGTGAAAGTTCTGGCAGATTTGGGTGTTAAACGAGTTATACTTTCCCGTGAATTATCCCTAGAGGAAATAAAAAGAATAATCAGGAAAAGTCCCTTGGAAGTAGAGGTTTTTGTGCACGGAGCCATGTGTCTGGCTATCTCCGGGAGATGTTTTTTAAGCTCATACCTCTACCAGAAGAATGCTAACTGTGGAGAATGTCTGCAACCTTGCAGAAAGGAGTGGAAACTGATTAGCAATGAGAATGATGATGATTTGCTTAGTTTAAAAGGAGATAATATTTTAAAAGGATGTGATGGGGGATTCAAAGGCCATATTCTAAGTCCCCGAGATCTTTGTATGATTGAACACATTCCCAAGCTTATTGAAGCAGGAATTTCTTCTTTTAAGATTGAAGGAAGGGCCAGACCAGCAGATTATGTTGCTACTGTTACTCGAGTTTACAGACAAGCAATTGACTCCTATAAAAGTGATAATTGGAAATTTAATGATGAATGGATGGATGAATTAAAAAAGGTTTATAATCGTGGATTTGACACTGGTTTTTATTTTAAACCCCCATTTGAAACTAGCAGCTACAACCAAGCTACTTTATCAAAAAAAGATGTTGGCGAAGTGGTTAATTATTATTCTAAAGTTAAAGCAGCAGAAATACGCCTATGGAATCACTTGACAGTTGGGGATGAAATTGTTGTAGAAGGACCCAGCACCGGATCTATAACCCAAACAATTGAATCAATCCAAATAGAACATGAAAATGTGTTTGAAGGTAGGAAAGGACAAAATATAGGTATTTCAATTAAAAATAAAGTCAGACCTGGGGATCTGGTTTATCGTCGTGTGAAAAGACGCTAAAAATGATAGAAATATTATACTTAGAAGTTTATTGTATTTTTCCTGATATTTTTTCAAATTCCATTTGAAGTGGTAAAGTTCCAACAAGCTATTTGATCATCCACAATAGACTAGAAGAAACTACAAACAATACCATCTTAAAACTATACATTCTCGTGTGACTGTGAAATCATAAAGCATTACTGATAGTATTAGCACCATGCTTGGTGATCACATACAAATAGCAATAGACCATACACATCGAAAGTTGGCGTATTTATCAAGCTACAGATTACTTGGATGGTAGTGAACATTCTGGAATTATCCAGACCACCCACAAAAAGTATGATATGATGTAAGTGATGGTCATTTCCACTATTTCCAGTTCAAATTGTCAATTAATCTCAAATTAATAACCGTATTTTGCTGAATTTCTTTAAATCGATTTAATTTGATGAACTATTTTTATAGCCTTAAAAATGTCTTCAAACTCCTTTGAACTTAGTAAAGTTAAATCTTCGAGATATTTTCTCCAACTATAACACGTGACTTTTTATGAACAAAAACCCACTATATAGCTAGTTTTTAGAATTATTATCCAGTCTTTTTCCAGTGAACGTTTTACCAATCCCTCTTCTACCCGCTTATCAAAGCTAAAAAAAGTATTTTTAAGTCTTAAACTTTATAAAATACCTTCAACAATAATTAAATAATGATTTATGGTACGTAAAACTCTCAAAATCTGATAATGGGCCGATGAAATTTGCCTACTGTGAAAAAATTTCAACAAACATTACTTTGATAAAAAATTAACATTGTAATTAAAAAAAATCACCTAACAATTTTTCAATGCTTTTTTTTGCCTATTAATTCATTAAATCAATTGTTCGTGAATTAAAAGTTTGATAGATTAGTATAATAGTTCATTAAGGTAAAATTTGTATTATAAACTATTTGTAAATGAATTTTAAACTATTAACTTGTCATTTTTAGTTCTACTTGACCATATAGAAAACTAAAATAATGGCTAACTTACCATTACAATAATAAAGGAAAACTCCTAAATTTGGATGTAATAAAAATATTTGAAAAATAGATATTGAATTTATATACGCCCTTAAAAAAGAGTAGGATATGAAAAATTTCAAAATACCCGATTTAAAAAATTAGTGAAAATTACTGAGGTAACTTTTACATGAAATTTTTAAATTAAATGATAAAAAGGCCATTGTTAGCGAATTAATAGTGGAGAGTTGATACAATGAAAATTCAGGACGCTATGGAAAAAGAAATAATTAAATTCAATGTAGATGACCGGATTATTGATGTTGCAGGAAGTTTGCGTGAAAACAAGATCAGTGGAGCGCCGGTGGTAGATAAAGAAGGAAAACTCGCAGGAATCATCAGTGAAGGTGATATCATGCGACTCATAGAAGTTCACTCCCCCCATATAAACCTGATCTTACCAGCCCCACTTGATTTAATTGAATTACCAGTACGAATGAAATACGAGATAGATGAAATTGCTGAAGACATGAACAAAGCCGCATCACTCCTAATTGGAGAAATAATGACTAAAAAAGTTGTCACCATCGACCCAGACTCCGATATATCTGATGCAGCGCAGTTAATGGATACTCATGATGTAAAACGACTGCCCGTAGTTGACAGTGCTGGGAAAATGGTGGGCATCATAACCAGAGGAGATATTATTGGAGCCATGGTGAGGGGATGAGTAAAACCAAACACATTGCCATTTATGGTAAGGGAGGTATTGGCAAATCCACCATTGTCTCCAACTTGGCTGCAGCCTACTCCAAAAATAAAGATGTGTTGGTAATTGGCTGTGACCCTAAAGCAGACACCACCCGTACCCTTGTAGGGCGCAGGATTCCCACTATCTTGGACATTTTAAAAGAAAAAAGAGATATAACTCAAGAAGATGTTCTATTCCCTGGGTATGGGAATGTGAAGTGTGTGGAAAGTGGTGGTCCTGAACCGGGTGTTGGATGTGCAGGCAGAGGAGTAATTGTTGCCATGAAACTACTGGAAAAGTTGGAAGTCTTCTCACAAGAACCGGAAGTTATAATTTATGATGTGCTGGGAGATGTGGTCTGCGGAGGTTTTGCAGTACCTTTAAGGGAAGATTTCGCTGATGAAGTTTACATCGTGACTTCCGGAGAATACATGGCACTATATGCTGCCAATAATATTTCTAAGGGTATAAAAAAGCTTAATGGTAATCTTGGCGGGATAATTTGTAACTGTAGAGGCATTCCTCGTGAAACAGAGATTGTTGGAGAATTTGCCCGGCGGATTGGAAGTCAAGTTATAGGAGTGATTCCCCGGAGTGAATTAGTTCAGGAAAGCGAAATTGATGCTAAAACCGTTGTAGAGAAATTCCCAGACTCTGAACAAGCCAAAAAATATTTTGAAATTTCGAAAACAATCACTAATAACCAGGAATTCGTGGTTCCAGAACCCATGGATGCGGAAAAATTTGAAGAGTTCTTCAGAACTTTTTAATTAACCTTCATTTTTCAAATGAGTCACTTAAATCTCCAAATTTTTAATTCTAATCCCATTTTTTTAAAAGCATTTAAGCATGCAGATTCAGCATCAACAATATTAGAAAAATAAACAAGATGAGAATTACATTTACAATCCGAACATCCGAAACCTTGAACTTCTTTTCCTGCACATGCAATATAGTTGGCCAGTTCACATTCATGTTTAACTCCATCGTCTGATAAATATACATCAAATACCGAGGATTTTTGGTTATCCAGAAGATAATCAACATGCCAGTGCAGTTTCTTATTATTCCTTAAATGTCTTCTGATCCTACCATCTAGGGAGTTCATGGCAGATCCAACATAAACATAGCATCCCTTATCAAAATTCATTTTTCCTTTTTTACCAATTTTAATTGGTAGATCAGCTTCGAGATTTATTAAAAGACAGTAAGTTCCCTTTCGAATGTTTTTAGAATTCATATAAATGATTATTCCCTATTTATTACCATTAATTAATCAAAATTTAAGAATATTTAAACCCCCCTCCAGTTCAGTTAATCATTCAAATCCCATAATTTCTGACCAGACTCCAGAGGGATGAATATATCGTTAAATTCTTTATTAAATATACATAATGCATCAAATCCAGTGCAGTGCCCTAAAGCTATAAGGCCAGGGTCTATTTTTTTAAATTCATCCACAGTCTTTTCTATTCGCTGCAAAGTTGCGCCAAATAAGTGTGACCCCCCAATAACTCCAAATATCTCGTCCTGAAAATATTCAATGGCAGAATATAATATGTTCACAATACCACGGTGAGCGCAACCAGACAAAACCAACAATCCCTTATCTGTTTTCAAAACCAAATTCAATTCATCAATGAAATTATCTTTTAAATATTTGCCATTTTTTTTAATAGATAGATATCCTGGAATCGTTTCAAAATCGCAATACTTATCTACGTGGTTGAAAATCCACAGATTACTTCCTATCTTGATGGTTTCAGTAATAAACTCCATTTTTATGCCTGATTTATTAGGATCAGCTGATTTTGGAAACCCAATGTAACGTGAGTTTTCATCCGATACAGCATATTTAGGGGTTAACGCATCAGGATGTAAGAAAAATTTGGTTCCAGTGTTAAAAAGAGCTGGAATCCCACCAGTGTGGTCATAGTGCCCGTGACTGAGCACAACCTTATCCACAGAACTTAAACCCATCAGATTAAGGTTATGTTTGAAAACTGTGGGAGTCTTTCCAGTGTCCATTAAAATTTTTTCATTCCCATCATCCAAAAATAAGGAAAGCCCATGCTCAGCATAAAAATCTGAAGCAAAAATGGCCCGATTATCTACAACACAACTTATATTCATGATAAAACTCCTGGAAGATATAGAATACTCTATCTATTTTAGTATCCTAACTATATTAATTACATTACACTAATTCATTATTTAATTAATCAATAAAATCATTGAGTTATAGATTTTTTTTTATCTGATTAATTCATCAAAACAGAGCTTGATTATTATGAAATTTAGCTTCGAAGCCAAAGGACATCCCAATGTGACATCTCAACATCGCAGCACATTTGAAGTGACCCAAGAGAAGGAAATAAGACTTGCAGCAGATTGCATTGTTGGAGTGGCCTCAAAAGTGTCATTAAATGACATGCCTTCTCAGATGAAGGAGGCTATTCGTGATGAAAAAACTCATATCAAAGTTATATTGGAAACAGAAAATTCAGAAGATGAGATCACAGGATATGGTCACCCTTCACTTACACTGGATCATCCCACCGACATGGTTTGTCGTAAAAGTAGTTATACATGCAACCGTACCCTAATGATAAATGCAAATAAGGCTGCAGTAGATTTAAACCAACAACTCGTGGATGATCTTAAATCAGGAAAAAAATTAACTGTTAAGATAATAGTTGATTAATTATGTTCGATTAAAAATGGAATTAATCGCATATATCAATGAAAAAGAGTGCAGGGGACGGGATTCGAACCCGCGAAGGGACTCACCCACTAGGCCCTCAACCTAGCGCCTTTGACCGCTCGACCACCCCTGCTGTGCTGATTCTCACACAAGAGAGTAAAGCATACCATCATCTCTCACTTTCACTATTTAAAGGTTACCTCTAATGACAAAAGGGATTTAAATAGTAAATAATATCATTAGTTGATGAAAAAACAGCTAATAGATTTTAAATCTCAGTATAGATTAAAATAAATCAAATAACAACTTAAACATACATTTAAATTAATGGTTGGGATGTTTTTAAAGTGCATGCGGTTCGGATCAGTCCTGATGGGATAACAGTGAAGATAGAAGTATCCCCTAAATCAGATAAATTCAAGATCACCGGTTATAATGAGTGGAGGCAAACTCTGGAAGTTAAAATCAAGTCAGTTCCTACTAAGGGAAAGGCAAATAAAGAACTGATAACTGAATTTTCAAAATTAACTAATCGACCAGTGGAGATCATATCCGGACAAAAAAGCCGGATAAAAACTATTAAAATTAGTTCAATTGATGATGAAAGTTTTTTAAAAATTCTAAAACAATTAAATGTGGATTTTGAGTGAATTTAAATATAAAAAAATGATAAAAAGGTTATTTAAACCTTGAAAAGTTCTTTTTATACCATTCTACAGTTTCCTGCATTGCATCCTCAAAAGTAGTTTCTGGTTTCCAGCCTAGCTTCATAATTTTAGCCGAATCAAGAGAATAACGCCTATCATGACCTAACCTGTCTTCAACAAAGGTTATCAGGCTTTCTGGTTTCCCAAGAAGTTCCAGTATTAGTTTTGTTATTTCCAGATTATTTCGTTCGTTACCCCCGCCGATGTTGTAAACTTCTCCCAGTTCACCTTTGAGTAAAGCTACTTCTATTCCTTTACAGTTATCCATAACATATATCCAGTCCCTGACATTCTTACCATCACCATAAACCGGCAACGGTTTGTCTTGCATGGCATTCATAATGAATAAGGGTATTAATTTTTCTGGATACTGGCGAGGCCCAAAATTGTTACTACTCCGGGTTGTAATAACAGGAGTATCGTAAGTCTTCCAGTAAGCACTTACCAAGAGGTCGCCACCCGCTTTACTAGCTGAATACGGGCTTGAAGGATCAAGATTGCTTTTTTCTGTGAATGAACCCGCTTCTATACTCCCATAAACTTCATCAGTAGATATTTGCAAGTAACGTTCAACATCGTGTTTGCGAACATTTTCTAAGAGGTTATAGGTGCCTATGACATCTGTTTTCACGAATACGCCCGGATCCTGTATGGATCTATCTACATGGGTTTCAGCAGCAAAATTTACCACCATGTCACAGTCTTTCATAGTACTGAAAACTATCTCATCATCAGCTATATCCCCTTTAACAAATTCAACTTTGTCACTGACTTCTTTGATGTTTTCCATGTCCCCGGCATAGGTTAACTTGTCCAGGATCACTAATTCATAATCATTATTCTCATACAAGTAGTGTACAAAGTTGGATCCAATAAATCCCGCCCCTCCAGTAATCATTATTCTCACAAAAATCACCAGTTATAAGTTCTATCCGTGTTTTTTACTTTTATCCAGTATCCAGTCATATGGAATTTCATCAGTATCTGGTTCAAGACGGAACTCATCAGGCTCATCATAGTTAAATGGTAATGTGGGTACACTTACAAAGTAGGCAGTTTCGTCACCAACTGCTTTAAAACCATGATAAACATATGGGGGGACACTGATTAACATTGGGTTTTTTTCTCCAATGAAAAACTCGTTGATTTCCCCATAAGTAGGAGAATCCTCCCTACTATCATATAAGGCTACCTTCATCAGACCACGGATGCATGTAAAATTATCAGTCTGCTTCTTATGCAGATGCCATGCTTTCACTACTCCCGGATACGCTGTGGTCATGTAAACTTGGCCAAATTTCTGAAATATATCATCGTCGCACCTTAAAATTTCCATTAACCATCCTCTCTCATCAGGGATGACTTTAAGTTTCTTTAGTTTCACGCCGTCTATCATAAATACACCGTTTAATTCGTCTTGGAAAGTTTTATATATCTCGCTCCTATTAACCATTACCATGGATTGAGTTTGATAGTAAAGACTTATCAAAATCATATTGTCAAAAAAAATTTTTATAGATTCATAAATAATTCACATATTTTGAATCATGTTAATCATATATTGGAGCGAAAAGAATGAAAGCTGTTATACCTGCTGCAGGCCTCGGAACCCGATTTTTACCTGCCACCAAAGCTCAGCCAAAAGAAATGTTACCGGTTTATAACAAACCAACCATTCAATACGTGGTTGAAGAGGCAGTTGCCTCAGGAATCGATGATATATTGATTATAACTGGTAAGGGAAAACGATCAATTGAAGATCATTTTGACCGTTCTTTTGAACTGGAGTATTCCCTCCGTAACTGTGGAAAAATGGATTACTTGGTAGAAGTAGAAGCTATATCTGAAATGGCAGATATTTATTACGTTAGACAGAAGCAACAGAAAGGACTGGGAGATGCTATACTCTGTGCCGAAAAACACGTCGACGGACAACCATTTGCCGTGCTTTTAGGAGATACAATTACTCAGTCTTCAACTCCTTGCACCAAACAACTCTTGGATGTTCATGAAAAATATGATGCATCCGCTATTGCAATAGAAAGGGTTCCACATGATAAAATTGAACGTTATGGAATTATTGAGGGGCAACAAGTTGAAGATGCTGTTTACAAAATTGAGGACATGGTGGAAAAACCCCGGCCAGAGGATGCACCATCTGATTTGGCCATTACCGGACGTTACGTTCTGGATTCTGAGATATTTGACCATCTTGAAAATATCCCTCCAGGTGTTGGTGGGGAAATACAACTCACCGATGCTATGCGGCGTTTAGGCAAGGTATACGGTTATGTATTCGACGGCAAAATGTATGACATAGGAAACAATGTAGAATGGCTTAAAAGCTCTCTTGAGATAGCTTTACAAGACCCTGAGGTTAATGACGAGCTAAAAGAGTATTTAAAGAATATTCTTAAATAAAATAAATAAATGTTTCCCTAAAAATTTCTTTTTTCTTTTAAAAATTATGCAAAATAACTGTCAAATGAAATAATTGTAAATATTTTCCCCTAAAAGGATTATACTAACTATAATCCTCAATGATGGTTTTTTCCATGATATTAATATTTTTAAATATTATAACCATATAATTATATCATGAAAAAAATATTATTTATTAATATGAGAGGAGGAGGGTAAAAATGATGAAAAAAATTGAAATAGGGCTAATAGTAGCAATTCTTTGTATTATTGTGGCTTTAGCAGGGTGTACTACAAATAATAACTCTAATACAAGCCCATCAGATGCAAATACAAGCACTTCTAACGCATCAGATTCAAATTCCAACAATCCAAATGATGTCATTCTTGAAATAGATTATCCTGGTAATTGGGGTGGTTCAGCAAGTGGTACGTTTGGGTATCGTGGATTATCCGGTCAAGGAAAACAAACAGTTAATTTAGGTAGTGTATCTGGTGTTTTATCTGTGAGTACTTGGAAAAATGATGCTAGCTCGGGGACTATGAGTCTTACTATAAAAAGAGATGGCAAAATTTTAGGATCACAATCTAACTCTTATGGATCAGCTTCTATAACTGTGACCCTTTAATCACCATAAAAAAAGGATATTATAAATCCTTTTTCCCTATTTTGTTATCTTTTTTATACCATTCCCATGCAGTTTTGATGATTTGAGTTAAGTCACCATATTTTGGCTGCCATTTCAGGATTTTATGTGCTTTTTCTGAACTTCCAACTAGGATGGGCGGATCACCAGGCCGTCTTTCTGTTTCAGTGGCTTTGATCGTTCTACCTGTGACTTTTCTGGCTTCTTCTATTACTTCTTTAACTGAAAATCCATTACCATTTCCTAAATTGAAAATTTCACTCATTTTGCCACTTTCCAGATATTTAAGGGATTTTATATGGGCGGCAGCAAGATCGGTCACATGTATATAATCTCTAATACAAGTGCCATCAGCAGTTGGGTAATCTGTTCCGAAAATTTTTATATCTTCTCTTTTCCCAGATGCAGCATCTAAAATGAGGGGTATCAAATGAGTTTCTGGGTTGTGTCTTTCTCCAACATCACCTTCGGGATCAGCCCCAGCAGCGTTGAAATAACGTAGAGAAACATATCGGAGACCATAAGCAGTGCTATAATCTTCTAAAATTTTTTCCACCATAAACTTCCCTTTACCATAGGGATTTATAGGGTTTTGAGGATGGGATTCGGTGATCGGGATTTTTTGTGGGTTTCCATAAGTAGCACATGTAGAAGAGAAGATCAACTTCTTTACTTCAAATTCATTCATGACTTGGAGAAGGTTAAGTGTGTTTCGCAAGTTGTTGAGGTAATATTTCTGGGGATCTTCCACTGATTCCCCTACGTAGGTGAATGCTGCAAAATGCATAACTGCATCTATCTCGTATTTTGAAAAAACGTTCCTTAATAATTTTAAATCACCTAAATCTACGTTTTCATATTCTCCCCATTTTAAGAAATCTTCGTGACCGTAGCTCATATTATCCAGTACCACGGTTTCATATTCCGCAAGGTTTAGTTCCTTATTGGCGTGGGAACCTATGTATCCTGCCCCTCCAGTTACCAGTATCATGTTTTTATCTGTTGTATTTTATTGCATTTAACCCCATCGTGTGTAGTGATTAAATACTTAAATTACAATTAATACATATAATTCAAAGGAAAATCTTTTATTAAACAAACCGAATGATTAACACAACAAAATCAAGATGATAAAAATGCGTTTCCCATATTTAGTTATAATAATTTTAATCTTAATCCTTGGGATTTCTGGTTGTGCCCAAAAAAAGTTAGATCAGTCTGATGACTCACTATACCCCTTAAACAATACCAACAATTCCCTTGAAGTTCCTGAAAACTCAACAACAAATAATGAAACTGTTAACAATAGCAAAGATAGTGATCGTTCCAATATTGAGGTTCGTGGCAAATGTTACAAAGTGGTGGATGGAGACACTATAGACGTGGAAGGGGTTGGAAGAGTGCGTTTTGTTGGCGTGAACACACCAGAAAGGGGAGAACCTGGATATAAATCTGCTAAAGACTTTGTAAAAAAGAGATGTCTGGGTAAAACCGTTGGTTTGGACATTGATGATTATAAAAATAGAGATAAATACCATCGAACCTTAGCTGTGGTTTATGTGGATGGTATCAACTTGAACCAAGAACTCCTGAAGAAGGGTTATGCTGAGGTGATGTATATCCCACCATCCGAGTTTAATCCTTACAGTTGGACCTAAACTTAGGGACTTAATAATTAATGCAGTTTTGTGGAATTTGAGGTAGTTATTTAGGGTGTGAACTTGTAGTACTCCCCATCAGAGAGTTGGATCTTCTTTAAAATTTGTTTATTCTCCAGTGAGGTTATTAGATTATACATTCTGATGCTGCTTAGCATCAACTCACCATAGAGGAGGTTACCTTCCAGTAAAGTACGGGAAAGATAACCCTCATCATCCACTAGTTTTCTGATTATTTCCAGGGACTGTTGTTCAGTGTCCGACAATTGATTTTTTACTTCCAAATCCCCATTATCACTTTTTTCTACCCTATCACCAACATTTACGTCCTCTTCAACTTTTTGATCTATTTCGTGTTCTTTTCTAATAAGAAGGATACCATCTTGTCGGGAAATGTAATCTTCTTTTTCCAAAAAAACTAAAACTGGATCAATATCTTCTTCAGGAAGGTCCAGATCAATTTTAAGGATGTTGTAGGGAACTCCATTAGGGTATTCTGTTTGAAAGAATTTAATGCCATTTAAAACCCTTTTTTGTAGATGTGTGAGATTTGTCATAGTTATACGTTTTAGCTTGGCCATATTAATAAATAAAGTTTTAAATTAAGATGATTAAAATATATTATTTAGTTAAGATTTCTAGTGCTTATTTATCCTGAAAACTTATTTAATAATATTTACATTAATTTTGGAGGATCACATGCTTGATTCACTTTATGAAAAGGCTTTAAAAAAGAGAAAACTTGTAAAACATAAATTAGACCAAATGGGATATTTCGAAGTAGACGCTTCCCATGATTGGGTTAAATATCACATAGGGGAAAGCTCTTTAAATACCAATATCGCTGCTGGTGATGGTAGTATAAATAAACGCAAGTTTTTGCCATTTATATTCTATGCCATAGGCGCAGAATGCATATTGAACACAGATAATGGCCTTAAACGGATTGAAAGTTCTGAAATTGATATTATAGCCCATCACAAATACGTGGAAGATCGTTTGAGAAGTTATATGGGTATATTTGAAATAAAAAATGCCCTGAGAATGTTTGATAAACACGAAGTTGACTTATTCCTATTCGATGGATCAATCTTAGGGAACCTTATACGACCGTTCCCCATTGAAAAAGAAGTTAAAGAACAAGTTAAAGAAAACATAAGAGGAAAATATTTAACCCTCCTTGAAGAAGAATTAAAGAATTCTAATGTGGAAATAACATCTACTAAATTTTATGAAAAAATTTCCAATGAATTTGAGGACAGCACTGAAGCAATGATATACTTGGAAAACTTAGAAAATATCTTGGTTATCAGCAAATTGATGAAAGAAAATAGGAAAATAGTGGCTATCTCCAAAACATCTTCCAGTACGGAATATTTTAATTCAAAAATACCAGACATGGCTATATTTGATATGTGCAGTAAAAAACAAGGATATTCCAAACCCCGATATTCTGATGTTTCAAAGGTTAAAAGAGATTTTCCTGTTAAAAATAACTTTCTTAAGAGTTTAGAATTTACTATTTTTTACGCTAGATTAGAAGATCATAAAAACATTTTGAAGTTTGAATTACCGTATCATGCAACAGAGGAAGATATAAAAAAACTGTTGAAACAGGTCAAGAAGATCAGTGCAGAAGGATATCCCTTACTATTAAAAAAGGCCCATAATGATGTTGTTATACGTAAAAATGATCTGGAAAACCTTTCTAATATAATTGGATTTCAAGAGAAGAGTGGGAGGGAAATGTTAAATGAGTAAAGTAATTGGAAGATGTGTTGGCGAAACATCCTTGGTTAGCGTCAGTTTCATCTCAAAAGAAATGCCTAGAGTTGGAGAATATGTTTCCCTGAAATATGATGGAAAAAATGTTTTGGGAATGATCGAATCTCTGGTAAGGGGTAGTGTTTCCATTAATGATCAAATATACGACCCACTTACAATTGAAAAAATCAAAGCAATTGAAGGTGATGACCATTACGTTAAAGGGACTGTTAAGATATTGGGTGATATCGACGACGAACTTCGTATTCCACGAACACCAGTGCCTCCAGGGACCGAGATAATGGTTGCTGATTCAAAGATATTGAAGAAAATATTCAATGTAGGCAAGTATGGTTTGAAGCTTGGGAATCTCATAACTCAAGAGGATGTTACTGTAGAAGTTGATATAAACAAAATGGTGTCAAGACACTTGGCAGTTCTGGCTATGACTGGTGCAGGTAAATCAAATACCGTTTCGGTTATTGTAGATGGCCTTTTAAATGTTAATGGTAGTGTTTTGATATTTGACATGCACTCGGAATATGTTAACACCGATTTCGGGAAAGATAGGGTCAAAGTTCTGAAACCACAAATCAACCCCCTTTACTTGTCATTTTCTGAAATCAAAAAATTATCAAACATCCCTTCCAATGCCTATGTTCAGGAAAGATATTTCCTAAAAGCATTTAAATTGGCACGTAAAAGTATTATTCAAGGTTCTACGATGGGTAAAAACTTTATTGCAGTGATACAGAGTAAATTAGAAGGTTGGTTAAAAGAAGCAGAAGATCCCGAATCTAAGTCCCCTTATTCTTCAGATAAAAAATCTATTGCAGATATTTTAAACAAGTTGGACCATATGCAGGATAAATACGGGAATATATTAAGTTTAGAAGCAAAAGATGCCATTGATAATCTTGAAGT
Organism: Methanobacterium sp.; assembly: GCA_012838205.1. Taxonomy (NCBI): domain Archaea; kingdom Methanobacteriati; phylum Methanobacteriota; class Methanobacteria; order Methanobacteriales; family Methanobacteriaceae; genus Methanobacterium; species Methanobacterium sp. Next base: position 40,355 of record DUPR01000047.1, on the reverse strand, counting down.
TGGAAAAGCAAATATTCTAGATTTGGGTTCTGTGGATGAATTTGCATCTGATGTTGTTGTTAGTCACATTCTTCGGAATGTTTTACGCAGCAGAAAAGAGTTTTTGAGAAGTGGTGATGGGCTTGAATTTCCAATTTTTTTGGTACTAGAAGAAGCACATATTCTCGCACCCCAAAACAGGAAAACTGAGTCAAAAATATGGATTAGTAGAATAGCCCGAGAGGGACGGAAGTTTTCAGTAGGCTTATGTTTGGTTAGTCAAAGTCCCAAATCATTAGACTCTGATGCCCTTTCACAAGCAAACAATATGATAATTCTACGTCTAGTGGAGCCAACAGACCAAAATCATGTTCAACGTGCCAGTGAAAGCTTAAGTGATGATTTGATCACACAATTACCTTCTCTGAATATAGGTGAAGCCATTTTATTGGGTTTAATGACCAGAATACCCACCCTAGTTAGAATCAATGAATTTAAGGGCAAAATTTCTGGAGGAGACCTTAATATTGTTGATGAATGGTCAAAATCGCATGAAAACTATATCAAAACCTTAGACCAACAAAAAAAGGAGTATGAAGACCTTGGAGGAGATTATTAATGCAGTTTGCCCATTTAGCAGACACTCATATGGGTTATCGTCAGTATGGACTTGTTGAACGGGAAAATGATTTTTTTCAAGTATTTGAACAAGCCATTGATGAGATTATTAATGAAAGACCAGATTTTGTTATTCACTCCGGAGATCTATTTGAATACTCAAGACCGCCCACCCGAGCATTATTAACAGCACAAAAAGGTATTCTAAGATTAAAAGAGGCAAACATTCCGATTTATGCCATAGCCGGGAATCATGATGTTGTCATGCGTAAAAATGCTCTTCCCCCCCAAACTTTATATAAAAATTTTGGTTTGAAACTTATAAGTCCAAAAAAACCTTTTTACATAGAAAAAAATGTTTTTATAGGCGGAGCACCCTATGCATCTAAATATCATTCGAAACAATTAATTGAAAGACTTGAAAACATAACAAAATCATCACTGAACTATAAAAAAAGAATTTTAGTTCTTCATCAAGGTATTGACCGTTATATCCCTTATGAATATGAAATTAAAATTGGTGACGTTCCTCAAAGTTTTAATTACTGTGCTTTTGGCCATATTCATGAGAGAGTGATCGACGATTTTGGAGAGGGAAAACTAGCATACCCGGGTTCCACAGAAATTTGGCGTTCAAATGAACTTGAAGGATATAAAAAGAAAGGTAAAGGATTTTATTTAGTTGATCTTAGTACTGAAATGCCTGAAATTGAAAATATTGACCTTGAACTTCCCAGAAAATTCATAAAAGAAATAATACCTTACATTAAACTCCAAGAAGAGTTATTTCGAATTAATCAATATATTCATACCCTTGATAAGAAACCAATACTCATGGTAACAGTGGAAGGAGGAAATTTCAGTCGTTCTGAGGTTTATGAAACCTTAAATCGTTCTTTATCAGATTTGTGCCTTGCAATAAGATCTAATTACAAACCAACTACAATGAACGGTGAAGATCATATTTTTGAGAAATCAAATGAAGTATTGGATATTAAACGTGTGATTGAATACAATCTAAAGGATTTTGACAATACAAAAATTAATGAACTTGCAATAGGTCTTTTGAAAGAACTTTCCGATGGTGATCTTAAAACTGCCGAAAATAGGGCTCAAAACTTTTATGAGGAGTTATATGATCATTGAAAAAATCCATATGGAAAACTTCAAATCCCATAAGAATACTCAAATCGAATTTGGCACAGGAATTTCTCTAATAATAGGGGGAAATGGTGCGGGTAAGTCCAGCATCCTTGAAGCAGTGAGTTTCGCACTTTTTAAACAGCACACCAGTAAAAGAATTGACCAACTGATCACAATTGGTAAAAAAAGGATGTCAGTTGAAATCCAGTTTAATGCCAATGGCCGAACCTACCGAGTTTTAAGAGAGCGCACAAAAACGTCATCCAAAGCTATTATGAGTATTCAAGAACAAGGTAGATTTCAACCATTAGTTTCCGGTGATAAACAAGTTTCAACAGAGATTCAAAATATTTTAGAGATGGATGGAGATCTGTTCCTTAATGCAGTGTATGTGCGCCAAGGAGAAATAGCGGATCTCATAGAAAAAACATCTTCAGAAAAAAAACAAATGATTGGAAGATTATTAGGTATTGATTCTCTGGAAAAAGCTTGGAAAAATATGAAAATTTTATTAGATAAATATAATGAAAATAAATTAAGATTAGATGGTAAATTAGAATCTTTTAATGAATTAAAGGAAGAATTAAGCTCTAAAAAAGAACAAAAAACCAAATTTAACACCAAAATCAAGAAACTTAACCATGAAATAGAAGAAAAAATTATTGATTCCAATATGCTTAAAGAGAAGAAAGAAATCCTTGATAAAAGGTATTTCCAATATGAAAAAAGTACAACCCTTTTAAATTCCCAAAAACATTTCCTTTCACAACTTGAAAAAACAAAAAATGACTTAAATACACAATTAAACGAAATAGAAAATAAAGAAGAAGAAATTAATAAAATAAAACCAAAATTAAGTAAATTAAAAGTTTTACAGAGTTTACAAGAGAAGAATAAAGAATTAATCAATGTAAATAAAGAGAAAAACAAATTGATAAAAATTTTAGATGACATAGAAAAATTTAAAAAAATATTAAATGACAACGAACAATTTTACAATGATTATTCCCTTCTAAACAGTGCCATCCATGATTTACAGTATGCTAAGGAACAATTTGAGGGAAGCAGAGTACTCTTTCAACAATATTCAGCAAGAAAATCTGAAACCACAACAAAAATCAACCAATCCACTGAAAAGACAAAAAATATCCTCGAAAAATATAATTCAATATTAAATCAGAGTTTTAACTCCATTGAAGAATTTGAAACATATTTATCAAAGTTTAAACCCAAATTGGAGATAAAAATTCAAGAAACAACAGAGACTATCCAGAAAATGCAAAGAGAATTATCCAATATACAAGTAAAAAATCGAGAACTTAAAAAACCAATACTAGAGTTAAAAAAAGTAAAAAATCTTTGCCCCATCTGTAAATCAACTATAACTCCTGATAAAAGAAATGAATTAATAAATGATTATCAATCCGATATTGAAGTTAATCTTTTAAGATCAAACGAATTAAAGCAAAAATTAATAGAAATAAAAGCTGAAAAAGAAAACTTGGACGTGCAACATTCTAAAATTCAAAAAATAAATCTTGATGTTCTAAAAGAACACCAAAAATCTGTAGAAGAATATAATAAAGAGATGGAAAAAATTAATTCAAACCTTGAGGAACTTAAAGAAAATATAATTCTCCTAGAAGGTATTGAAAAAGACATTGAACATAAAAAATCCCAAATAGACTCAATAAAAGGAAATTACGAGATATATATAGGTGCAAAAGGCTCTATAGAATCTTTAGGAAATATTAAAAAACATTCATCAAATTTAGATGAACTAAACACATCTGTTAGAGACTTAAGAAAGGAAATAAGTGCCCTGATGGAACTTGCTGGAGATAGTGTGGAAAATCTCCCAGAAGAAATAGCATATCTTGAAGGAATGAATCAAAAATACCAGCGTTTGCTGGGGGAAGTCAGCCAGAAAGAGGCGTTACTTCAGAAAAATGATGAAAATCAAAATGACATCCAAAAAACCACCACAGAAATAAATAAATTGAACAAAAAAATTGAAGAGTTGAAATACAATAAAAAATCACATAAAAAGGTTGAAAATGAATGGAACTTGAAAAAAGAAGAATTAAATGATCTTAAAGGAAAAAAACAATCATTTTTAGGTCAGATAAAACAATTATCAGCTTCTGTGGAAGAGTTGGGAGGAAAGATTAGATCATATGAAAAATATGAAAAAGAGTTATTAAACCTTAAAGATTTTTTAAAGCTTTTAAGTCTGATTAGAGACATTTATGGCAAAGATGGTGCTCAGAAAGAATTGAGAAACATCTCCAGACCATTAATTGAAGAAAAAACTCGGGATTTATTTGAAAGATTTAATTTTGAATACAGTGACATAAAACTAGATGATGATTATGATGTAACTATTTACGGACCGACTGGTAAAAGCAGCCTAGATATGATAAGTGGTGGTGAAAAAATCGCAGTAGCACTTGCTTTAAGGTTAGGAATCACCCAAGTACTTTCTGGAGGGAGTTTGGAATTAATTATGTTGGATGAACCCACTATTCACCTTGATGCCTATCGTCGGCAGGAATTGATTGATTTACTCAAGAAAATGTCCATAATACCCCAAATGATAATTGTTACTCATGATACAGATCTGGAAGATGCTGCAGATAACATTCTAAGGATTGAAAAAGAAGAGGGTAATTCTTTTATAATTGAATCATGAGTTTTCATGGACTTTTTCAACAAATTTGATATTATTGTCTATTTTTTTCTGGCTAACCCTTATTATTTCCCCTGTACCATGATACAAAGACCCCTACAAAGCACAGTATGGTGAATACCACAAAGCAAAGCTGTATACTATTTAACAATTCAGGGTACTGGTTTGGAGTTATCTGCACCCTTCCAATGAATAATGCAAAGACAAGAGTGGCTATTCCAATGCTCATGGTCTGTCCTATGAGTCTCATGGTACTCACAGTGGCTGAAGCCACTCCATAGAATTTACGTTCCACTGAACCCATAATCACATTGGTGTTAGGTGAGGAAAAAAGTCCAAATCCGAATCCTAAAACCATCAATCCAATAATAATATCAGTGAGGGGTGTGTTTACATTTAAGAAGGTTAATGTAAACAGGGCAATGGTAACAGTGGCCATCCCAGCAGTGGCAATGATTCTAGCATCAAATCGATCTGACATCCTGCCAGCAACTGGGGCAGTTACAGCCATCAGTATGGGTTGGAAAACTAGTATTAATCCTGCAGTATGTGGTTCGAATCCTTTAATGTACTGAAGATAATAACTTAACAAAAGAGAAACTGCAAATGTAGCGCTGTAATTAATAAGAGCAGCCATACTTGAAAAAGTAAATGCGGTATTTTTAAATAGTCGGATATTGAAAACAGGATTTTTAATGCGGAGTTCCCATTTAATGAATGCTAAAAAGCCAATAACTCCCATTATTAACATAATCGAGCCATCAATTTTTGGCAGACTTGAAAATCCGTACATTACCAAAAAAAGCATGAGACTGTAAATTACAGAACCTATAAAGTCGAATTTTTCTCCTCTGGAAGCAGCCCATTCATCATGGAGCTTCCAAAATACAATGCCTACCACCAAGAACCCAAAAGGTAACATAAATAAGAATAAACTCCTCCAACCAAAATACTGGGTCATTAGTCCACTAATCACAGGCCCTAAAGAGAGTCCAACATAAACTGCTGCAACATTAATTCCTATGGCCTTTCCCCTGTGTTGTGGTGGATACACTGCGGTGATTATGGCCAATCCAGTGACAAAGATCATTGCTGACCCAATTCCCTGCATGACCCTGGAAGCTATAAGAATGAATGGTGAAGGTGCTAATGCACAAAAAAGTGATGCCACTGTGAATATAATAATTCCATAAGTGAAAATCTTTTTCATCCCATGTATATCCGCCAATCGGCCGAATGGAACTGCAAAGATGGCTGCTGCCAGAAGAAATCCATTGGTAATCCAATTCAAAACAATAGCATCTGCCCCAAAATCCAATCCTATGGTAGGCAGCGCAATATTAACTGATGTTCCCATAAATGGTGTGAAAAAAGAGGCTATGGTCGCCACTAAAAGTGCAGCTATTTTAACATCGTTATTAACTTTAAAAGAATTATCAGCGGAGTTCATTCATTCACCAATTAAAGATTTCAAAATAAATAAGAAAAAATAAAAAAGGGAGGAATAGGCCAATTTTGGCCATTAAACAATATTGTGTTTCTGTAATAGCATTAACTCTTCGGTAGAAACCTTTTTACCTTCTCTGAATTTTCGGTAAATCTCTTCTGCTTTTTCTTTTTCTTCAGAGTTTTTCTTACGCACAATTTCGTCTTCAATACTTCGTTCTTTGGCTTTAACCCGATCCATGCCCTTGTTAGCTTTTCTAATCTTACCAAATGTGGCTTTAACTTCTTCATGAACCTTATTGGCTTTTTCTTTAGTTTTGATATAGTTTTGGTGGGCTTCATCTGCCTGGCTACGGATATCATCGATCTTGCGGAAGTACTCTAACATTTTCTCATGAGTCTCCTGTGCCTGGTCAGACAACTCCACCACTTTAGCATGGTGAGTTTCAGAAACTTCTTTAAGTTTCAAGGCTTCACTCCTGCTTTCTTCATCTTCTTGCATACCTTGAAGTTTTTTACGAAGGTCTGTGACTTTTTTAACAAGTTCATTCTCTTTCCGAATATCTAATACTCTGGTTTCAATTGTTTTTTCCAGACGTTTTATCTCGTCTTCAACTTGAACAGCTTCCCTTCTTCCAGACGTCCATTCCATCTTCTTATATGCCTGATGTGCTTCATCACGAAGTTTTTTATATTTTTTAACTTCCTTGTTTACTTGGTCACGTTCGTCCCTATATTTGAGGGCATTGTCCAAGTTTCCCCTAATTTGAGCGTTGAAATCATCCCTTATCTGGCGTAATTTTTTGGCCTCATCATTTAACTGGTCTCTTTCAGCAGTTAGCGCTTTAAGGGTCTTTTCTAGGTTCTTTTTCTTAGACAAAAGATCGGTGAAGCTTTCTTCCTTTTCATGTTCTTTTTCCTTTGAAGAATTTGGATCATCGAATATTTCCAGTAACTCTTTTAAATCTTTCTTCTCAACGATTACATCTGCCATTTCTTTTAGTATGGGTTTGGCATTGAAAGCAATTCCTAAGTTTGCTTCTTCTAACATTGAAATATCATTGGCACCATCTCCAACCGCAGCACATTCTTCGGCTGAAATATTTTCTAATGCCATAATCTCGTTAAGAACATCTTTTTTGGATCCGCGTACAAGGGGCCCTGTGACTTTTCCGGTTAGAACACCATCTTTTTCTGAAAGTGAGTTAGAATATGTGTAGTCCAAATCCAGTTCATCCTTCATGCGCTGGGCAATAACATCAAAACTACCAGTTATGGTGGCTATTTTATATCCTCTCTTCTTTAACTGGCTAACACTTTCTTTTGCCCCTTTCATCAGAGGGATTTCCATCATTACCTTGTTGATTTCTTCAACTGATGCTCCTTTCAAGAGTGCAACCCTTTCTTTTAGGGCTGTTTCAAAATCTAGGTCTCCTTCCATGGCTTTGCTGGTTATTTTGGAAATTTCTTCCTCTACACCTGTTACTTTAGCCATTTCGTCTATGACTTCACCGTCAATTAAGACGTTATCAAGATCAAATGCGATAAGTTTAATCAAAAGATCACCAAATATATTTAAAAAGATAGAATTATAATAAATCTAATTCAGCTAATCTTTCTTTAGTTTTTTCAACACCAAGTTGAGCGTCTGCGATAGTTTTTGCACCAGTACATACTACTTTTCCAGATCCGAATAGCAATAGTACTACTTTTGGTTCACCCAATCGATAAACCAAACCAGGAAATTGTTCTGGTTCGTATTCAGTGTTTTCTAGATCCAATGCCACTGCCTCTAAGTTAAGAGTTTTTTCAAGATTGGCAGAAGCTACAATGTTCTGGACTTTCATTTCGTATTCGTGAGGTATCTCAGGGTCTAATGCGCGCATCTTATCCACAGCAATATGGATAGCCCTTTTAGAGTCTTCAATTGATTTTGCACCGGTGCACACAAGTTTACCCGATCCAAAGATAAGTGCAGCTGTTTTAGGTTCTTTAATTTTGTAAACTAATCCTGGAAATTGTTCAAGGTTATATTCTACACCTTCCAATGCTGGGGCTACTTGTGGAAGGTCTAAATCTTTCCCAATCGTTGCGGAAGTCACTATGTTCTCCACTTTGATTTCAGTTTTTGTCATCTAATATCCTCCCATGGTTTTCCAATTAACCATGTACTCTTTATATCTTTTATAAAAGGCTTTATATATACTATATAAACGACCGTGAATTGGACATAAAAATAGTGAGTTTTATACTACCAATTTTTTATAAAAAGACTAATTTATCTAACTTTTCCCTAACTTTGTTCTTTGCTATATATATTAGTTTCCTGATATTCATTCCATGATGGCGCCATGAAAAGATCGAATCTGAGGTGGAAAGTGCACCCCTTAACAAAATATGTAGGCAGTTAATGATTTGTTAATCTTCTAGATCAAATTGTAATTAAATTTATTTTTACTTAAAACAATTTAATAATACATCAATAATGCACAATTAATATTTAATAACCATGAGTTAATATGAATAAGACATAACAACAGGTGAAACCATGTTTGGTCCAAAAATTTACCAACAACAATTGGATGAACTGGAAATTGACGGGATGGAAATCGATGTTTCAAACATTCAAAAGGCAATGGAAACGATGAATGAGTTGGAAGAGTTGGAAAACGTTTTAAAAAAAATTAGACATAACATCCGAACCGATATTCGAAGTATTAGAAAAGAGTATATACAAATTTTAAATGAATTAAATCTCTCTCCAGAAGAAAGTCGTAAATTATCTGCTCGAAAAGTTCAAAAAAGAATCAAAAAAAAGAAAGAAATAATAAAAAAGCGAAATACTAAAATCAAATCATATGAACTCATTGAAAACATGGTTGATAATTATTTAACCCAAATATCTGATGCTCAAATTTACATAAAAAATTCAATAGAAAGACGAGTCGGGTAAAAAACCGTTTTATCTGTGTAACCCCCTCAAAAAATGATTTAGGAGTTTTTATGATAGAAGTTGAAGTGAAGGCTCATGCCACAAACCTTGATGATATTGAAGAAAAAGTAATTGAAATTGGTGCTTCAAGGGTGAAAGAAGAATATCAGGAGGATCTGTATTTTAATGCACCTCACAGAGATTTTGCGCAAACTGATGAAGCTCTCAGAATAAGAAAAACTAAAAGTGAAAATTCTGAAGAAACATACATCACATACAAAGGACCAAAAATGGATAAAATTAGTAAAACAAGGAAAGAAATTGAAGTTGCAGTAGAAGATCCGTCAAATATGGCAGAAATTCTTGAAAATCTCAGTTTCCGTGCAGTGGCAATGGTTCGTAAGAACCGAACTATTTACACTTTAGGTGAATTAATTATAACCCTTGATCAAGTTCATGGAGTAGGTGATTTTGTGGAGATCGAAAAAGAAACACTTGAAGGTGAAGACACCAAAAAAGCGCTTAAAGAGATATTTAGCACATATTCCAAAATAGGAATTGAAAGTGGCTTTGAAAGAAGTTCATACTTGGAATTGATGGGGATTCACCGAAAAAAATGAGAATTTTAAAAAAGAAAACTTTAATTATCCTATAACTTCTTCTATATCTTTATTGTCGCTATTTTTTCCAAAAATCCATTATTTGATTTAATATTTACAGTAAAAATGGTTTTTCACCGGCAACCGGAATTAGCCTACCGATAAATTGGAAATGTAAAACGAAAAATACATTTATATCTAAATAATATCCAAGATAGTTCAATAAACTATCATCTAAAATTAATAATTGTTTTCAAGGATTATCCTTTTAAAATCTTCATAAATCAAGTTTAATCAGCTTGAATGCATCAAAATTGTTAAATTTCAATTTTATCAAAAAAAAAACAGGTGGTAATATTTTGAAACATTTTGTAAGCCCATATAATCAATCTATTGATCTGAAATTTCCTGAAAAGATCACTGTATACGACACCACACTCAGAGACGGCGAACAAACACCCGGAGTCTGTCTTCAAACTCCTGAAAAGCTAAAAATAGCCCGAAAATTAGATGAATTAGGGTTACATCAAATAGAAGCAGGTTTCCCCGTTGTTTCAAAAGAAGAGAATCGTTCCGTAAAAGCAATCGTAAGAGAAAATTTAGATGCAGAAATCCTGGTTTTATCTCGTACAAAAAAAGAAGACATTGACATGGCTTTAGACTGTGATGTGGATGGTATTATCACGTTTTTAGGCACTTCATCACTCCATCTCAAACATAAATTAAAATTCAGCCAGGAAGACGCTTTAAATATTTGCATGAGTTCCATTGAACATGCAAAGGATCACGATTTATTTGTGGCTTTTTCTGCAGAAGATGCGACTCGTACTGATCTAGACTTTTTGAAGAAAATATACAACCGTGCAGAACTCTACGGAGCTGATCGGGTGCATATTGCAGACACAGTAGGAGCAATAAGTCCCCAGGGAATGGATTACTTAGTTACCGAATTAAAAAATGAAATAAATATTGAAATTGCACTACACTGCCATAATGACTTTGGAATGGCACTATCTAATTGTATTTCTGGTTTACTTGCTGGTGCCACAGCAATTTCAACAACAGTAAATGGGATAGGGGAAAGGGCTGGTAATACATCTCTAGAGGAGTTAGTGATGACTCTGCTTCTAATCTATGGAGTTGATCTAGAATTTAACATTAAAAAATTCTATGAACTTTCCCAACTAGTAGAAGAGCTTACCAATATGAAAGTGCCTGATAACAAGCCAATTGTGGGTAGAAATGTGTTCAGACACGAATCAGGCATACATGTAGATGCAGTGTTGGAAGAACCCTTAACATATGAACCTTTTGTACCGGAACTCATCGGCCATCAAAGACAAATAGTTTTGGGGAAACATTCAGGATGCAGGGCAGTTAGAGCCAAGTTAGGTGAATATGGAATTGATGTTTCCCGTGATGAACTATGTAAAATTGTTGAAATGGTAAAAGAAAAACGTGAAAAGGGAAAATACATCAATGACGAACTTTTCAACGATATCGTGCGCTCTGTTAGAGGGCCGTTTAATTTTTAAATTTAAAAATAAAAAAATTATGTTTAGCAAATCAAATCCCCATGGACTGTGTTAAATAATAATTAATCCATTAATTAATATTGTAATGGTGCATATCAATGAATATTACTGAAAAAATACTAGCAAAAGCTTCTGGAGTAAAAGAAGTTCAGCCAGGAGAGATTATCGAAGCCAGGGTAGATCTGGCCATGTCCCATGATGGTACCTCAACCCCGACCATCAATACTTTCAATAAGATCTCCCGAGAAGTATGGGATCCAGATAAAATTATCATTGTATTCGATCATAATGTACCAGCAAATATTATTGGCTCAGCAGAATTTCAAAGGATTACTCGTGATTTTGCGAAAAAACATGGGATCAGAAATATTTTCACCCACGGAGAAGGCATATGTCATCAAGTACTTCCGGAAGAAGGATTTGTTAAGCCAGGTACTGTTATAGTAGGTGCAGATTCCCATACATGCACATACGGCGCTTTTGGAACTTTTGCCACAGGTATGGGCGCTACCGACATGGCAATGGTTTTTGCAACTGGAAAAACATGGTTCATGGTCCCTGAAGCATTTAAAATCGAAGTTGAAGGAGTTCTGAGAGATTATGTAACAGCTAAGGACCTTATTCTCCATATTATAGGCAACATAGGATCTTATGGTGCTACTTACAAGACTTTAGAATTTACAGGAAACACGATACAAGATATGGATGTTTCAAGTCGAATGACCATTTGCAACATGGCAGTGGAATCCGGGGCAAAAAACGGCATAATGGAAACTAATCATGCCACTATACAATATTTAAATAAACGTAATGTTCGCAACTATCAAACATTCACCTCAGACAAGGATTCAGAATATGAAGAATTTTATCATTTCCAAGTGGATGATCTCCAACCTCAAATAGCGTGTCCTCACAATGTGGATAACGTTTATCCTGTTTCCCGCGTTTCTGGAAAAACCATTGACCAAGCCTTTATTGGTTCATGCACTAATGGAAGATTGGAAGATCTGCGCCAAGCTGCTCGTACGTTAAATAAATCAAAAGTTCATCCAGATGTAAGACTCATCGTGTCACCTGCCTCTCGACGTGTCTACCAAGAGGCAATAAATGAAGGAATCATAGATACATTCCTCGATGCTGGGGCAATAATTATCAATCCCGGGTGTGGACCTTGTTTAGGAGCCCATATGGGTGTTTTAACTTCAGGAGAGGTGTGCGTGTCCACCACCAATCGAAACTTTGTGGGTCGAATGGGAGACCCCCAATCAGAAGTGTATCTGGCTAATCCTGCAGTTGTGGCTTATTCTGCCATTCACGGTGAAATAAGAGACCCCAGTGAATAAAAATGGACCCTAAAATTTTTGAAGGAATAAAAGATATTGAAAAAAAGTTAGGAAACCTTTCAAGTGCTCAGAAGATACTTTTAGCCACCGACGGCTCTGTAACCACCATCTTAGACGTGCTTAAAGGTCATGTGAATATTAGAACCCTGACACAAGAATTCAGGGAAGCTGATAAGGAAACTGCATCTTTATTGGAGATCAATGAAGGAGACACCATTAATTATAGAGTAGTGGTTATAGAAGGAAAAGAACCTCTGATATATGCCATCTCCCTAATACCCTTGGACAGATTAAACAATAATTTTAAAGAAGATCTTATCCAGGCAGATATTCCTATTGGCCGCATACTTCGCAAACATAATATTGAGTCCCGACGAGAGATAAAATCGGTTTCAATAGATGAATCGAGCCCTGAAATGGCTGAAATCTTCAAATCAGATAGTCCAATGCTCACCAGGACTTATAATATAATACACAAAAACCAGATTCTAATATGGTTAATGGAAACATTTCCCCACAGTTTGTTTCAAGATTAAAATATGATGTTTTTATTCGGACATGTTCAATAAATAAAATGGGAAAATAAGTTAAAAGGCGGCACATATTCATGGGTGTGAAATTTAAAGACATTATATCTCCAGAAGAGATAAAATTTGACGATCTAGATGGTAAAGTAGTGGCTATTGATGCGGCTAATGTTATTTATCAGTTTCTTTCCAGCATCCGCCAGTATGATGGCACCCCACTCAAAGACCAAAATGGAAGAATAACCTCTCATTTTAGTGGAATTCTCTATCGAACCTCTTCACTTATAGAAAAAGGAATAAAACCAGTATATGTTTTTGATGGAAAATCAAGTGCACTTAAAAAAGAAACTCAAGAAAAACGGAAGGAGATTAAAGAAGAATCTGAAAAAAAATGGAAAGAAGCCCTTGAAGATGGTAGAGTTGAAGATGCACGCAAATTTGCAGTTAGATCATCCCGAATGTCCCCTGAAATAGTTGAAGGATCAAAAAAACTTATCGAACTCATGGGAATTCCCTACATTCAAGCCAAAGGTGAAGGTGAAGCTCAAGCGTCACATATGGTGTCTCTTGGTGATGCTTGGTGTGTTGTCTCACAGGATTATGATTGCATGCTCTTCGGAGCTCCTAGAATGGTGAAAAACCTCACAATCAGCGGTAGTCAGAACAAACCTGAGCTCATTGAATTGGAAAAAGTCCTAAAAAACCTTAATATAACTCGTGAGCAACTCGTGGACATGGCAATAATGGTGGGTACGGATTTTAACCAGGGCATTAAAGGCATTGGGGCTAAAAAGGGTCTTAAACTCATCAAAAAATACGGCGATATATATCATATATTAGATAGTTTGAATATCCAGTTAGATGTGGATGCCCAGATTCTACGCGAAATGTTCCTAAACCATGAGGTTGATTCAAACTATCAATTGAAATGGGAAAAAGCAGATAAACAAGGTATTATTGATTTTCTCTGTGGTGAACATGATTTTTCAGAAGATCGAGTGCTTAATGCTGTTGATAAACTGAAAAAACTAGAAATTACCCAGAGTAGTTTGGAACAGTGGTTTTAAAAAGGAGGATATTTTCCAAAAAATTCTTTGGCATACTTAATTGCTGTTTGGAGTTGCTTGGGATATGATGCTTTTATGGCATTTTCAAGTTCTTCACGCGTTCTAGAAGCTGCAAAAATACGTAATACATCTAAATAAACATTTAAACTTTCTTGAGTTGGATTACATGGCATTTCCAAGGTAATACAAACATCTTCTTTTCTGAAAATATTTGTCCGGATTGAAGGAGATGCAGATCCAACCAAAACACCTTTTTCAAGTTCAATAAGTGGAGGAACCCCTTTTTCGCTCATTCGATTGGTGGATGTGAGTTTTGGAAAATTTTTTTTATTATAACAGTGGGCTTCAACATAAAATGTAGGTTTATAATATTTGATAAGAGAAAGAACTTCTTTCCCCACTTCAGACTGATAATAACCAGGGTCAAGGGTGCTTAAGTAGGGACTTTCATCACAATTGTGGATTACGAGTTTACCATAAGATACATCCTCATCTTTAATTTGTTTAAGGGCTTTGATGGTGCTTAAACCTTCTTTTCCATGTACTCCCCCAATGAAAAGCCTGTTAACTCCTTTTCCCTTATCAATTATCTTTAAGTAAGCCACGAAAACCACCTTATATAGAAACATTCAAATTTTTGATTTGTTTTTAATCAACATGTTTATAGGGATTGGATTCACATCAAACCATTAACGCCAATGGCATCTCTAAGATAAATAGGCAATTGTTGAGATCAGAAAATACAGAAGGGATCAAGGAAGATGTGTAGCCGATCGAAAACACCTTTTTCTATTTACAAGTTCAGGAACTCCTAAAAGATCATTTTGATCATTAGAATGAGTTTGTCCTTCCGTTTCAGGATGATTACATTGTATTTCAAGGTATATTGTCGGATTATAATTCTGGATGAGTTCAATTGCTTTCATGCCTACAATTGACAAGTTATATGATGATCCAGTGTGCTAATATTGGTGAATGAGAGTTAAATTACATTAAACCAATTCCTTCCTCTACATCCATGTTTTCAATGGCTTTGAATGAATAAATGTCTTTAAATCTCGATTATTATGCAAACCACTAATGAACAGCTGGATAAGATTTTATCTCATTTTATGCTCTTAAAATATCCACTTCCATTGAAAAACCCTTATCAGGTCCCTTCTTCCCATCCTTCCAGATATTCTTTCTGTCGCTCAGTTAGATCATCAATTTCAATACCCATTGCTTCTAGTTTCAGTCGAGCTACATACATATCTGCTTCATCAGGGGTTTTGTGAACTCCTACTTCCATCTGAGTTTCTATTAGTTGTTGGGCAGATAATGCTTGCATTGCAAAACTTAAATCCATTATCTCAGCCGGATGTCCCTGTCCTCTTTCACCTGCGAGGTTAACCAATCTTCCCTCAGCTAGAAGGTATACTTTCCTGCCATCGGCTAATACAAATTCTTCAATATCTGGTTTCACTTTTTTCTGACTTGTTGCCATCTGATCCAAGTCTTCCCGATTAATTTCTACGTTGAAATGACCGGAATTGGCCATTATGCAGCCATCCTTCATTACTTTGTAGTCATCCCCAGAAACAATATCAATATTGCCAGTAGCTGTTATCAAAATATCAGCATGTTTAACAGCCTCTCTAACCGTCATAACCCTGAAACCATCCATGCGCGCTTCTAATGCTCTGATTGGATCTATTTCGGTGACTATAACATTGGCACCCAAGCCATTGGCACGCATTGATATTCCTCTGCCACACCATCCATAACCACACACCACTACTGTTTTACCTGCAATCAGGATGTTGGTAGAACCCATTATGGAGTCAAATGTTGATTGTCCTGTGCCATAACGATTATCAAAAAGATATTTAGTGTATGCATCATTAACTGCTATCACCGGAAATTTAAGAGCACCATCAGCATGCATGGATTTTAAACGATGAATTCCAGTAGTGGTTTCCTCACATGCACCTTTTATATTTTCTAAAACGTCTTTACGGTCTTTGTGGAGTAGAAATATCATGTCTGCCCCGTCATCTATGATTATGTCCGGTTTATGATCCAAGACCATGTTGATGGTCTGATAGTATTCTTCGTTGGTTTGCTCTCTCCAACCGTACATGTTAAGGCCTAAACTGGCCCCAGCCGCAGTAGCATCATCTTGTGTTGAAAGAGGGTTGCAACCAGTCATTGCCACTTCTGCCCCTCCTGCTTGAAGTGTTAAGCCCAAATTAATTGTTTTAGGCTCCAAGTGTAGGCAAGATCCAATGGTGATTCCTTCAAAGGGTTTTTCTTTCTTGAAACGTTTTTTTATGGTTTCCAGAACGGGCATGTGTTTTTGGACCCATTCAATCTTTTTTACACCCTGAGGGGCTAATTTTATGTCTTTTACTTTATAAGGCATTTTATCACATACAACAATATATAAATCGGATATGAAAGTGTAGGATTATAATTAGTTAATCTTATTTAATTATATTTTTCTTTTTTAAAGAAGAAAGAAAAATTTTGAAAAAATGATACTTAATGTAGCAAGTAAAATAAAAAAAAAGGAGAAAATTCCATAAAAATAGGAATCTTCTCCTAAGGGTTTCTAGCATATAGGGGATTTATTTGTGATCTTTTTTTTTAGTGATACTGTACCATGTTTACTTGTTCTTCTGTTTTGACTTTTTTCATTGCTTTTTTAAATTGTTCCATCTTCACATTTTCAGCTTGGATGTCATTTCTCAGAGTTAACATAACTGCTTCCCGGCAAACTGCTTCAATATCTGCGCCCACATATTTGTCGGTGTTTTTTGCTAAGTAATCAAGATCTACATCATCTGCCAGTGGCATGTTTTTTGTGTGTACTTTGAAGATTTCTAGCCTGGCGTTTTCATCAGGATCGTCTACCTTAACATGACGGTCAAAACGGCCCGGCCTTAGAAGTGCTGGATCCATTATGTCTACCCTGTTGGTGGCGGCAATTACTGCCACATCTTGCAGTTCTTCTAATCCGTCTATTTCTGTTAAAAGTTGGTTGACAACTCTTTGGGTGACACCTGAGTCAGTGCTACCTCCGGCCCTGGTGGATGCTATGGAATCGATTTCATCAAAGAAAATTACAGTGGGAGCTGTCTGCCTTGCTTTGCGGAAAACTTCTCTCACACCTTTTTCTGATTCGCCTACCCACTTAGAAAGTAGTTCAGGTCCTTTAACTGCTATGAAATTGGCTTTGCTTTCATTAGCCACTGCCTTTGCAAGTAATGTTTTACCTGTACCTGGAGGTCCGTATATTAAAACACCACGTGGTGGAGTGACTCCGAACTTATCGAAGCTTTCTGGATATTTAAGAGGCCATTCTACTGCCTCTATTAATTCTTGTTTGGCGTTTTCTAAGCCCCCTATATCATCCCATTTGACATTGGGAACTTGAACTAAGACTTCACGGAGTGCTGATGGTTGGATTTCTTTCAATGCTTCTTTAAAGTCGGATTTATTGATGATCATTT
Source organism: Methanobacterium sp. (assembly GCA_012838205.1). NCBI lineage: Archaea > Methanobacteriati > Methanobacteriota > Methanobacteria > Methanobacteriales > Methanobacteriaceae > Methanobacterium > Methanobacterium sp. Next base: position 22,983 of record DUPR01000047.1, on the reverse strand, counting down.
TTTTGAGGGTTTCTTTAGGTATCTCCTCATCAGATTTAATATCCGGAAGTACTCTACGAAGTACTCTCATGGCAGCTTCTTTACATAGCATTTCGAGATCTGCGCCTACAAAACCATGGGTTGTGTCGGCGATTTCATTCAGATCCACTTTCTCATCCAGGGGCATTCCCCTTGTATGTATTTCAAGAACTTCCAAACGGCCATCTTTGTCTGGTACTCCAATTTCTATTTCTCGGTCAAATCTTCCGGGTCGCCGTATAGCCGGATCCAATGCATCTGGCCTGTTAGTGGCGCCAATGACTACCACTTGCCCCCTTGTTTTAAGACCATCCATGAGTGTTAATAGTTGTGCTACAACGCGTCTTTCTGTTTCACCAGATACTTCCTCCCGTTTTGGTGCTATGGCATCAATTTCGTCTATGAACACTATGGATGGGGCGTTTTCTTCCGCTTCTTCGAAGAATTCCCTTAGTCTTTCTTCTGATCCACCAACATATTTGCTCATTATTTCTGGGCCCTGAATTGCGATGAAATGGGCTTCACTTTCATTGGCCACTGCCTTTGCAAGTAATGTTTTACCTGTACCTGGAGGTCCATGCATTAATACTCCTTTTGGTGGTGATATTCCCAGTCTTTCGAATAGTTCAGGCCGTTTTAAAGGTATTTCCACCATTTCTCGGACTTTTTTTACCTCTTCCTTAAGGCCACCTATGTCTTCGTAGGTCACATCAACCAAGGTTTTGACACCTTCCAGTTTTGATACGTCAACTGGATCTGTTTGAATTTCGACGTCGGTTATTTCGGTGACTTTGACAACTCCTGCTGGTTTGGTGGCTACAACTGCCAATTTTAATTCTCCCATTGGACTTACATCTGTCATGGTGTCTCGGAAAAATTCATCGAATAAGCTTCCTCGCATGGCAGTTTGTTGTTGTCTTATCCCAGTTACAATTATGTCTCCTTTAGACAAGACCCTTCCCTGGAAAGCTCTTTTTACATCACCCCGAATCATGACCCTCTGGTCTACTGGAGCCATTACGACTTTTTGCGCTTCTTTGACTTGGGCTTTTCGTACTATAACTTCCTCTCCCAAGGATGTTCCTGCATTTTTTCTGATATATCCATCAATTCTTATGATTTCTAACCCAATGTCTGATTGGGACGAGGCCACTGTAGTAGCAGTGAGTTTCTTACCTTCTATTTCGATCATATCGCCATCTACGAGATCAAGCTTTTCCATACAAGATGGGTCTATTCTGGCAATTGATCGGCCGACGTCAGACTGTGAAAACGCTTCTGCGACTTTTAATTTCATATCTTCGGTTTTAATAATTATTCCCCCTATATATTGTTTTATATATTAAATTAATGTAATTATTGGATTAAAAAACAAATATATAACATTCTTATATTTAGTTAATTTAGGTTACTTTAAGATTGTATGTTTTAGTATATAAATGTTACTATAATATTAATGATATGAAATACTAATCAAAAAAAATTAATAATTTACATTCAAACCAATTAATAAATAGTTAAAATCAGATCTTCGATTATGCTAATTGAATTTAAAAAAAATATAGGATTTATCTAATTTTACCGCCTAATCCAACTAATAATTCCTCAACTTTCTTTCTTGAACTTGGATAAATCACTTGATAATTAAAAGTCAAACTTTTAAATCCTTTTGGAATTTGTTCACCCTGATAAACATCTTTAATTTCCACTTTAACCACATCTTCCAATGTATTAATTGTGTGAGATATTATTTCTGGTTGGGAACTATCCGGAAAAATAACAGAAATATCAAATGATTTTAACGGAAAATTAATTTTTTTCCAATCGATTATTTCTTCTGAATTTAAAACCTCAATATTGGAAAGTTTTAATGTAATTTTCTTATTGTTCTCTCTTAAAGTTACAAAATCAGGATTCAATGATTCTAAAACTCCAATGTGAATTTTTCCAGAGTACATGTGACGTAAGCCAACTTCCTTTCCAATAGAATTTTTTAAATTGCTTACTTCAACACTTAACGCGGATATTGCCTTGTCAGATCTGCCCAGAGCAGCTTCGAGATCATCTAGGTGTTTAGCTGCCGAACTCATGGCTTTTACGAATCCATCTTGGTTTTTGTGGTCAACCATTGATTTGAGATCATGAAATGTTTCCATGAATGCATCATGTACCTCAGGTATGTATCGATTCTGAGTCTGGATGGAATAGCATAGATATGGATTTTGAGCAACAATCCTGGCTATCATATCTAACATCAAACTATATATGGGACTTGCAAAATTTCGCGATTGTTTAACATCAATTTTCATCCTTTCAATAGCACTAGCAACTGAAATGTAGGCAAAATGAGTTAATCCCTGTACAATACTCATCATACGGTCATGATCCTCCGGTGTGGTCACCAAAACCCGTGCTTGCTCTGTTTCCAAAAAATCAACCACTTTCTGATACCATTGACCATGGTTTTTCGGAGTTAAAACAACAACTTGGCCATCCAGTGACCTGACTCTGGGCCCAAACATGGGGTGGGTGGGCAGTACTTCCACACCCTCTGGAGCATGTTCGTACATAACTTTGGCAGGCAATTCCTTTACAGAAGTCACATCAAGTAATAAACAACCTTTGCGTATGTGAGGGGCTATTTCTTTGATAGTTTGAGGAGTTACATCTATAGGTACTGCTAAAATAACTACATCAGAATCAGAAGAAGCTTTAATGTTATCAGATGTGTATGAAACCCCAATTTTACTGGCAATGGCTTCACCCATAATGGAATTACGTCCAGTTATGATAACTTTGTATCCTTTTTTTTTAAGAAAATTAGCTATCCACTTTCCCAGTCCACGGGTTCCACCAATAACCGCTACTTGCATAAGGTTATCTATAGCAGGAGAAGGATATATTATTTATCCCTCATCCGAAAACACTAATCTTGATGTAATATGCATCCTACCTCCCTTTAGATCTTCAACATTCCGACATTCTCCCCATTGCTACCGGCCATAGAATCAATAGTATCTAAAAATTCCATCAGACGAGATTCTTGCATAACATCTAAAAATCTTTCTAATTGAATTTTATGCTGCAAAAATATGCCTCTCCTCTTTATAGGGCGTCCAAATTCATCTAAAGGATTAATTTCCACCATTATACTATCTTGATCTCCCCTTGTAGGTGCCTTTATCAAAAACACCCCTTCTAATGAAGTGGGGACTCTTTGCCATGGTTTAACGTTTTCTAGTGTTTCTCTTATCTTACTTTCCATTTCTTTGTTCATTTTTAATCACCAAAAACAAATGTGTAATACCTTTTATATAAAATTTATGATCAGGGTTAAAAATGAACATCAATACAAAAAAAAGATGTTGAAAAAAAAAGTTAAAGATTAATAAGGTAAATACTGTGTAAATAACATCTTAAAAAAAATAAAAATCAAAATCGAAGCAACCAAAAAAAAGTAAACTATCTAATTTCTCATGAAGGTTAAATCATGCGTATCATACACCAAGATGCAAAAAGAGGAATAATAGAATTATTACCAGAAACTCTAGACGATCTATGGCATCTTTCCCATCTTATAGAACCGGGAGATCTGATTTCATCAAAGACTACCCGCCGAATGCAAGACACCAGTGGAGAACGTCTGCGCAGTGACCGGGGAATTAAAAAAACATTTTTTATGGGAATACGAGTGGAAAACATTAATTTTCATAAATACACTGGAAAATTACGGGCAAAAGGTATTATTGAAAAGGGGCCAGAAGATTTAGTTTCCTTTGGATCTCACCATACCATTGATTTGAAACTCAGCAATTCGGTGAGGATAGAAAAGGAAAGATGGTCCAGATGGCATCAAAAAAGAATTAAAGAAGCAATAGATGCATCAAAAATACCACGTGCACTGGTGGTGGTGATTGAAGATGATGTTGCCGATATGGGAATACTTCGCCAGTATGGAGTTGAATATTATGGACCCATTATTGGGGGGGTTACAGGCAAGAGAGTAGTACAAAAAAACCGTCAACAAGTAATAAACAAATTTTATGATGAAATAGCCAGTACCATAAATAATTTTGAAGGAATAGAAGGAATTATCATTGCCGGACCAGGATTTGGTAAAAATGATTTCCACCATTTCATCAGTGAAAAATATCCTTATCTGGCCAAAATTTCTAGATTAGAAAATACTGGGGCAGGAGGCAGAACTGGAATTTATGAAGTGCTGCAGAAAGGGATCTTGGAAGAAATGGCTACTGAAGGAAGAATTGCCCATGAAATCAGGATGATGGCCAGAGTTTTAGAAGAAATTGGGAAAACATCAAACAAGGTTGTTTATGGTAAAAAAGAAACTAAAATTGCAGCTGAAGCAGGTGCAATTGAAAATTTACTGATTATTGATGAACTACTGCGAGAAAGAGATGTTGAGAAAATAATGGATATGACTGAAAATCTGGGAGGGAGTGTCATGGTCTTGAGCAGTGAACATGACGGGGGGAAACAGCTCAGTGCTCTAGGCGGCTTGGCAGCTTTGTTGAGGTATGCCTTAAATTAAATTCATAACAATTGAGTAGATATATTGCAGGAGAGTAATTATATGAATATTTTAGGAATAAACATTACAGAAATCTCAGTACTCATATTGGCTTTTATTTTCTCCTGTATTTTAACCATTTTATTTTACAAATTATTCCCTCGAATTGGAGGAAACCTTTACACTACTATTCGCGGAGGAACACCAAGAGCAGTTGGACTGGCCCCATTTATAGTTCTTGTAATCTTTTTCCCCCCACCTGGAAAATATTTAATAGGTATTATTGGAATATTCGCATTTTTAGATGATTTACTTGGTAGAAAAAGGTATGGAGGACTTCCATTTGAATTAGGTCAACTTTTACGGGGCATAGGAATGTTGCTGGTTATGGTGGTGGGATACTTCTTTTTTGGCCCAGTTTCCATAATCATAGCACTGATGATACAACCATTGAACATCTCAGACATGCAACCAGGAACAGCATCCTCCACTGTAATCGTAATGAGTACAATAATGTCGGTTTTGCTTTATCTAAACACTGGAAATCCATATTCGTTGTCTTTAATACTTCTTGCAGCTTGTGTTGGATATGCTCCCCTTGATTATCAAGGAAAAATAATGATGGGTGAAGTAGGTAACCACTCCTTTGGAGTAGGATTGGGAATATTATACACACTACTGGGGATGAACATAGCAAATTTCTGCAATTGGGGAACTTGTGAAGTGTTTTTGATTGTGATGACTCTTTTTGTCATTACTTCTTTACTTATAGCATTTTTAAGACGTGACAACCTTAAAAATTTCTTAGAAACCAATCTTAATATCCAGAATCCTCAATACGGAGATTTAGTAATGGATGTATTAACTGGTGGTGGTTTAGGAGATTTATTTCGGAGAATTGTCCTAAAAAAACGAAATATTAATGTTAAAAACAAATTTTTAATAGTTTTGGGCTTCCGTAGGTTGTTGTACAGTCCGTATAGTGGCTGAATTGATTTTTTTGAATTTATAAAAAAAAATACTCATTTTATTCTTTTCTTCTTCTTAAAGACCATACAGCCAGAACAAGGAACAGTATAGCAAATATCACTAGCACCAAGAGATCTAACCATATTTTTTCCAATCCCCATCCTTTAAGCATTACGGCGCGGCAAGCATTTGCCGCATATGTTGGAGGCACCAAATATGACAAAGGCCTTAACCATTCAGGTATGGCTTGGATGGGCCAAAAAACACCTGAAAGCAAGAAAGCTGGTAAGACAACAAATGGGAAAAATTGTATAGCTTGTTCTGGCCTTTTAGATAGGCTAGATAATAATATTCCCAATGCTTGGCAAGTTACAGCCAGAATGGCTATTACCCCAAATGCTAAGAATACATTGCCCACCACAATTATGTTGAATACTAAAATGGCTACTGCTAATAATAATGCGACTTGTAATGTTCCTAATGTTCCGAATGTGATTGCGTATCCAGTTACCACCTCTCCTTCAGTTACTGGGCTGGCCAGCACTCTTTCCAATGTTCCATTTGCTCGTTCTCCGACGAAAGTGATTAGGGTGAGAATGGTTGTAAGTAAGTATACTACGAAGGCTAGATTTCCTGGGATAAAGAAATCTACGAATTCAGCATCCCCACCATAAATAGGGTCTGAAACTATTTTAATGGCAGGTTTAACTCCTTCTTCTGCCATTGTGTCAGATAATGCATCACTAACCGTTTTAAGGATGGTATTTTTTATGTTAGTTACGCTATCATCCCCTTCAATAAGTATTTCAGCACTATTGGAATAAAATGAGTTTTTAGTGTTTAAAATTGTGTTTTTACTAAATTCTTTTGGAAATATTATAATTGCTGATGCTTTACCATCTTTCACATCTTGTCTGGCTTCATCTACATTACTCATGTTTTTAATGTTCAAAATCTCGTTATCCAGGTTGGAAATAATTTTTTCTGAAAAAAAAGTGGTTTTACCCAGGGGTTGGGTGAATCCTTGGTCTTGATTAACTATAATAATATCCACATCCTTCACATCACCACTGAATGCTACTCCTAATATGCACATGGCGAAGATTGGTGCTAAAAAAAGCATTGCTAGGCTACGTTTATCATTGGCCACGTCACGGAACACTCGCCGACTAACTGCCATAACTCGGTGAAATTTCATTGTCCCACCCCAATATGAGCAGTGTCTCTTTTAGAAAACTCGAGAAATGCATCATCCAGAGAATCCTTTCCACTCTCTTTAAGTAATTTTTGAGGGGTGTCTTCTGCTATAAGATGACCTTTCTGCACAAAACCTATTCTATCGCATCGCCGTGCTTCATCCATGTAATGGGTGGTTATGAGAATTGTTACTCCTGCTTTCCGCAACTGGTTAAAATAATTCCAAAAAGAAACCCTTAGCTCAGGGTCAACCCCAACTGTTGGTTCGTCAAGAAAAAGAAGTTTTGGCTGATGAATAAGAGTGCAAATAAGTGAAACACGATGTTTCATCCCTCCTGAGAGGTTTTCAACCATTTCATGCTTCCAATCGGTGAGATCCGCAAACTTCAATAATTCATCTTCCCTTTTTTTGATTTCATCTTTTTTTAAGTTGAAAATTCTGCCGTAAAAATTCATATTTTGTTCTACTGTAAGTCCCAAGTAGACACCTGTTTCCTGAGGCATGTAACCTATCTTTGAAGCCACTTTACCACCAGGAATCTTTTCATCCATTACATGTGCGCTTCCTGAGGTCGGATTAATAATACTAGCCAACATTTTGATAACAGTGGTTTTGCCTGCACCATTAGGTCCAAGTAATCCATATATTTCTCCTTTCTCCACTTTTAAGTTGAAATTATCCACTGCCGTGAAATCTTTGAATTTTTTAGTGAGTTTATTGGCTAAAATCGCGTGTTCCTTTTTGATATTCACCTTTTCACCTCTCCAAATTCTAACTTATGATCTCCAAACAAGAACATTTATATATTTTGTCACCAATAGAGTATAAAATGAAAAAATTGGATAAAATACTATGAACGAGATATAGGAAATTGTAATCATGACTATCAGCAGAGAATCAATAGAAGCCTTGAGACTAATGGGCCTCACAGATTATGAAACTCAAAGTTATGTGGCATTAACATCCCTTATATCAGCTAATGCTGCAGAAATTAGTTTAACTGCTAATGTTCCAAGATCTAAAGTATATCAAGTCTTGAAAAAGTTAGAAAGCAAAGGTTTCATTGAAATGAGCCGAGGCAAACCACTACAATTTACTGTAATCCCTCCACATGAAGTGTTCAAAAAATCCAGAGACCACATTAAAGACACTATGGAACAAGCCGAAGCCGAACTAAACTTGATTTATGAAAGCCAGATCCCACAAGTCCCTGCACCTATCTGGTTATTACATGGTCCCGAGAAAATTGTTAACAAAGAAATTGAAATCATATCACGTGCAAAAGAATCTTTGTTTATAATGGGAGGTTTAATGTTCCCAGAAGAACCAGATATGATTAAAACTGCCCTTGAAAAACCAATAAATAAAGGTGTTAGTATAAAAATGCTCACTGCACCCTCATGCCATATAGACAATGTTGAAGTTCTCACCCAAAAGATACTAAAAGATTTACCCATAGAAATAAAGTTTTTCCCTGTTCCTTTCATAAAACTAATTGTAAGGGATAAAAAAGAGATGATGATAGCATTCTGCAAACTTTCTGGCAACAATGCACTATCCGAAACTGCAATAGCCATATGGAACCAGTATCAGGAATTTGTGGATACGATTTCTGGAATTTATGATTTCATGTGGAATACTAACTACTTCAATCAAGACTTTCAACCAAATTTTTAAGGTTCAATTGATATTTACTAATTATGATAAGTATTAAGGATTAAAAATGAAAGCATTGCTCACAGTAACCGGAAGGGGAATGGGAGGGGACGCAGTTATAGCCCTTAATATAGCCAAGGCCCTTGAAAAAAAAGGCATGAAATGTGAATTCGCACTGGATCACCAAGCTCCAGGATTGTTATTTAAGAAAAGAGGAATCAGTTGGCATAAGATCAGTATCCCTCAAGCTGGAGGACATGCTGCCAACAAATACACCCTACTGAAAGCCAGTGCAAAATCCCTTTTAGCAGCCAAAGAAGGAGCTAAACTAATTCGTACACTAAATCCAGATATTGTGGTTGGCGTAATTGGAGGCGGAGCAATTATTGGTGCTTTATCAGCAAGACTTGCCAATATTCCTTCAATTGGAGTGGTTGCCACCCCTACGGATTCTAAAATCCTCATCAAAATTACTGAAATTATAGCATTACCTGAATCACCTTTGTTTCGACAAGGCGAAGTAGAAGAAACACAATTAAAATCTAAAAATAAAGTTCATTCTTCTTATCTCCCTATAAATCATGATATTGTAAGGGGCAGTCGTGAAAATATCATGAAATCCATGCCCTCAAGTTTTAAAAAGGATTGGCCCACCATATTATTCTCTTCGGGATCCTCCTTATTTGAAAAAATGGCCCAAGCTGCTGGGAAAATAGGCGATCAAAAATTAGACGCCAACATCCTTGTAGTTGGTGAACCACTTAAAGAGGAACTCAATGACTATTTAAAATCAACATTGAACTTAGGATATGTTGACAACCTTCCTGACCTTTATAGGCTGGCTGACTTGGTTGTACTTTCTGATGATGGGCTGATGATTCATGAAGCTCTGGCATGTGAATTACCCATCATCGCTCTTCTCAGAGTTAAATATGGCCGATACCATAACATGGAAGGAATATTCCCGGGTGCAGTAGTAGAATGTGATTTGGATGAACTAGAAGATAATATAAAACATGTTTTAGAAATAAAAGATGAAATTAAGGATAAAAGTAAAATTTATGCTGAATTGATTAAGGATGCTTCACCAAAAATAGCAGAAATAATTATGGGAAAAATCCCAAAAAAATAAGTTAATTTATATTTATCTATACTTTCATTGTGTTCGTAATAGTATCTGATGAGTACTTAAAAAAGATCTATTTTTATCAAAAAAATTGTATCATCTATGAGATCTATTTAACCATATTTAGCTAAAAAATGCAATAATTTGTAGATGGCATCCGTTGAAGGATGGGATTCAATAAAATCATCAAAATCAAAGGTTTTATAACCATCTTTAATCATTTTTGCCAAGTATGGCATGCTAGTTCGGGAAGACGGTGATATTGAGTATGCTCCAGTGATTTCACCATTTTCTATGTTTGTTGACAGTTTGGTTAGACCAGTATTACCATCTAAGACATTCCAAAACGATCCTGGACCCGCCGAACCACGAATCCGCACATCAAATTCATTTGAAGCCTTTTTGGATTCAGTTTTTAAAAAACTCACCGGATAATAAAGTGTTAAAGACTGAGGTATGATATTATAATCCATAGTTGAAGATATACCACATGCATTCCTGGCAGCAACCAAACCTTCCATGCGGGCCACTGGAGTGTTGTTTACCGTGCCTACCACATCACCTGCAGCATAAATAGAAGAATTACTCGTTTGCATTTGCCCATTTACTTCTATATATCCCTTATATCCTAACTTAACCATGTCTTTTATTATTTCAGTGTTAGGGGTCATCCCTGTTGCCAAGAAAGACAATCCCCTCATCTTTCCATTGGATGTGATGATATTTTCACGAGTGATTTCATTAACTTTCACATTTTCATGGACATTTACACCATTAAGAAGATTTTTAAGGACATATTCTTTAATTTCATCATCTAAATTCCTTAAAAACTGCCTTCTGCACAGTATATTAACATTACTGCCTAACCAAGAGAATATTCCTGCAAATTCACAGGCTATTACTCCACTACCCACTATATTAAGATTTTCAGGAATGTTTTTTAGGTCCAGAACATCCTTGTAGGTGAGGGCATTCTCTGCACCAGGTATGGGAGGTATGAATGGCTTGGCACCAGTCGCAATTATGAGTCTATCGTAGTTATGTTCCTTTCCATCAGCCACCACATTCTCTTGAGTAACCCTTGATACTTCACCAGTAACTATTTTTACTCCGGATTCTCTGGTTTCATGTTTCAATACATTTTCTATTTTGTGGATGACCTTTTTAATACCATTCGCAACTTGTGTATAATTAATTGAGTGTTTTTGAGGGATAATTCCCATTTTTTGAAATTTTTCTGAGTCTTGATAAAATTTAACCACATCATTAAAACCACAAATAACCATACAACCCTCATGAAGACAAGTTCCACCAATATGCTCTTTTTCGATCAATGTGACATCTGCTTCAAGCTGTGCTGCTCCCATGGCTGCTGACCGCCCTGCTGGACCTCCTCCAATAATTACTATTTTCATTTTTTAAATCCCCAAAATCTGATGATTAATTTTTTGGGAGGGTTCTGATATGATCCGTCCCCAAGATATTTATATGGTGATGATCATCTATTAAAATAACTAAATTGTTCTGTGATAATCAAGCAGGGCTTTTTTTTAATACCGAAATGAATTAAATTCTTATTTACGTTAAATTAAACATACTTCAGTCTTATAAAATAGTATAAAAGGTGATAATCTTGTGTATAGCAGCACCCGCACAAATTATAGAAATTAAGGATAACGTGGCCACTGTTGATTTTGGTGGAGTAAGGCAACAAGCTAAACTGGATTTAGTTGAGGATGCGAATGTCGGTCGCTATGTTCTGGTTCATTCAGGATACGCAATCGAGGTCCTATCTGATGAAGAAGCTCAAGAATCCCTTGAAGCATGGGATGAACTTCTTAAGATTATGGAAGAGGATGCTGAAGAATTCGAAAGTTAAAAATTATTTTCGGTTTTAATATCATAATATGAATTTAAACACGTGATTTTTTTTATTTATTTAATTTTTTTTTATTTTTTTAAATTTATTTTATTTTTTATGGCCCAACAGGATATGACAATTAATCCTTTAATGATAAACTAATAAATTGAAACCTTTTTTATTCCAGGGATTTTGAGGAATTTATTAAACATTTCTCCTTTGACTGGTTTTTCAGTGATTATTGTGAGTTTAGGATGTTCTTCAAGTTCAGGGTCTCCAGCATGGGCTTGGCGAATGCTTATATTTTGTTCTGAAATTAGATGAGTAGCAGTTGCCAGTATTCCGGGAGTGCCTGCTTGGGCTTCTATTTCCACAACTCCAAACCCCAGATCACTGGCTACGTTTTTAAGAAGGGCTCCAGCGGGGAATATATTGCCAAATATTGCTGCCAATTCTGGGTCGTCCATAATCACGTCTACTGTAGCCCGGATGGATCTACGGTCTACATTTGCTCCTCTGGCTAGTGCTACGTCATTTATCTCCACATCACCACAGTAAATCTTTCCGTTTTCACCTACTCTAAGCCCTAATTCAATTATTTTACGTGCCACTCCCATTCTTGCCGGAAATTTTTCAAATTTGTGTTTTACACGATCCCACATCTTGTATTCTCCCTGATAATTTTCATATATTAATTTTTAATGAATTTTTTAATTTTACAATTTTCTTTAATCTTCCATTTGGCATTGGCCATATATTTAGTTTTATGTACATTTATGTACTCTAAAGATTTAAATAATACTATAAAGTATAGGAGTGTCAGTGACTAAATATGGTGAAACAATGCAATGTAGTGAATGCTTTTGGCGAGTTTGAATTTAAAAACAAAAAAGTAAAAAAAACCCAAATAGATTTTAACTCCCCATTTAACCTTTTTAAAAAAATATACTCTAAATATTCCCGTTGTTTCCTTTTGGAATCCATGGAAAGCGATAGTGGATTAGCAAGATATTCAGTTCTGGGATTCAAACCAGCTGCAACTCTCAAAGCCCAAAATGGAATTCTTGAAATCAAAAAAGAAGATGAAAAAGAGGAAATTGAAACCCCAAATCCATTTAATGAAATAAAAAGCCTCATTGGAAATGGGAGCAATGAAAAAGGATTCAGAGGAGGTCTGGTGGGATACGTCTCTTACGAATCAGTACGATACTTCGAACCGATCCCCATGCAATTGGGGGAAACGCCAGATTTTGAATTTGGGCTCTTCTTGGACGCTATAATATTTGACAGACTTCAAAATAAGTGCGAATACGTAACTCTAGGAGAAAATCGGCTGGAAGAAATCAAATCAATCTCCCAAGAAGAATCCAAAAAAGATATTCTGACTTTTGAGGAACGAAAACATCACTTTTCACAAGATAAATTTCAAAAAATGGTTCTCGAAGCTAAAGAAAAAATAAATGCCGGTGAAATATTCCAGAGTGTTATTTCCAATGCTAGAGAATATAAAATTCAAGGTAACAGACTCTCTTTTTACGAAACTCTCCGTAGAATCAACCCCTCACCCTATATGTATCATTTGAAGCTGGGAGAAAGGGAAGTAATAGGTTCCAGTCCAGAAATGCTGGTCAGGGTGGAAGGAAGAGAAATTGAAACATATCCCATAGCTGGGACAAGGAAACGTGGAACTACTCCCCATGAGGATATGAAACTTGAAAGAGAACTTCTAACCGATGAAAAAGAAAGAGCCGAGCATTTAATGCTGGTAGACCTAGCCCGCAATGACATTGGGAAAGTGAGTAAATTTGGAACCGTCCATGTTCCTGAATACATGAACATCAAAAAATTCTCCCATGTACAACACATTGTGTCCGCGGTTCGGGGAAAATTACAGAATGATAAAAACGCGGTGGATGCGTTTGCTTCCATCTTTCCAGCAGGTACGGTGAGTGGAGCCCCTAAGATCAGGGCCATGGAAATAATAAACGAACTGGAACAGATCCCCCGTGGTCCCTATGCTGGGGCAGTGGGATATTTTGGTTTGAATGGAAATGCTGATTTTGCCATAACCATAAGAACCATGGTCTGCGATGGAGACAAAGCAAAGATACAGGCTGGAGCAGGAATAGTCCATGACTCTGTTCCAACCAATGAATATCATGAATGTGAAAATAAAGCTGAAGCCCTTTTAAGCGCACTCAAGATGTCAGGTGAAGCAAAATGATACTCATAATAGATAACTACGACTCTTTCACTTATAACCTCTATCAACTGGTGGGAGAGTTTGAAACCAATATTAAAGTCTTTAGAAATGACGAAATAACTGTAAATGAAATTAAGAAACTCCAACCTTCCAAGATAATCATATCGCCAGGACCTGGAAATCCTCTTAACAATAGAGATTTCGGAGTTTCACGTGACACCATACTAGAGATAGGTAAAGAAATACCAGTTTTAGGTGTTTGTTTAGGACATCAAGGAATTTTCACAGCTTTTGGTGGTGAAATAATACGAACTGAACCAGTTCATGGAAAACAATGTTATATCCACCATAAAAATAAGGGCATGTTCCAGGGAGTTAGCATGCCTCTCGTAGCAGCAAGATATCATTCATTAGTATGTAAAAGAGACACAACTCCACCCTCTATGGATATAATGGCTGAAACAGATGATGGAATGATAATGGCCATTAAACACCATGATTATCCAATATACGGTCTCCAGTTCCACCCGGAATCCATTGGGACAGATGATGGTAGAAAAATTATGAAAAATTTCCTGGAGATGGAAGTATCATGAAATTCACTGATATCTTAAAAGAGAGGAGAAGGGCCCTAGAAATCAGAATGAAATATCAACCCCTGGATGAGTTGAAAGAGAATATAAAGCGGGAAAAAATAAGAACCAATTTTAAAAAATCATTAAATAAAGATGATGATGTTTCCATTATTTGTGAATATAAACCAGCCTCCCCCTCTCTTGGGAAAATTAGCCAACTCATGATAGGTGATGTACTTCCACAGTTCGAGAAAGGAGGGGCCAGTGCAGTGTCAGTCTTAACCGAAGAGTCATTTTTCAATAGTAATATCGATAACTTGAAACTGGCTTGCAGAATAACGACACTACCTCTACTTCGTAAGGATTTCATTCTTGATCCCTACCAGATCTATGAAGCTCGTGCCTGTGGGGCTAGTGCAGTTCTTTTAATAGCAGATATACTTCCAGATCTTAGAGAAGGAATTGAATTATGTAAATATCTTGATATGGATGCACTGGTAGAGTGTAAAACCATAGAAGAAATACAAATGGCAGCCAAAGCAGGAGCAGAGATAATTGGTATAAACAATCGTGATTTTGATGATTTCACAATTAACCTTAATAGAACAGAGAAACTGGCCAAATATGTTCCTTCAAACATCACTCTGGTGTCTGAAAGTGGAGCTAAAACTTCAAAAGACATTACATTACTCGCAAGTTTTGGTGCGGATGCAATTCTAGTGGGAACCAGTGTAATGTCTGCCTGGAACATCCAGAAAAAAGTGAAAAAATTGGTGTCTGCCTCCGGGCAAAAAAGAGTTGAAAGGTTAGTCAATCAGATTGGGGTAGTCACATGAAAATTAAAATCTGTGGAATACGATCCCAGGATGATCTGAAAGTCTGTGAAGAGGAAGGTGCAGATCTCATCGGATTCATTAACATAGAAAGATCAAAGAGAATGGTGGAAATAGGGGAAATAAATACCCTAATATCTTCCATGAAAGATGTAACTAAGGCTGTGCTTGTAATTGAACCCCTTGATATTACGGATGCCGAAGAAAAAATAATAAAATCAAGAATAACCAATATACAACTTCATTCCCTCTCCCCAGAGGAAATAAGCGAATTGAAAGAAAAATTTCATAGAAAAAGCGCGGAAAATAAAACTCAAACATCCCCTAACTTGACTATTACCAGAGCCGTTGGAATATCTAAAGTAATTAATAGGGATAAAAGAAGAGAGATTGAAAATTTTGCAGACATCTGTGATTTTCTCCTTTTTGACTATGAAATCCAAGGCAAAACTGGGGGAACTGGAAGGCAAATACCTGCAGAAACTGCAATAAAAGCCGCTAAAATTGCAAAACATCGTAACAAAGATGTTAAACTGACACTTGCTGGTGGAATGAACACTGCACGAATCAAAAATGAAGGAAAAAAGTTGGAAAGAGTATTTGATGTCTTTGATATTAATTCAGGAGTAGAAATCAAGCCTGGAGTAAAAAATATTAATAAAATAAGTGAATTAATGGAAATTAAACAGAATAACTAGAGATACATCAGTAAGATTTATAGATTGCATTAATGGTGATTTAATGATAACTAATGGAAAATTTGGTAAATACGGAGGAATTTTTGTTCCAGAACTCCTTATACCTGCGCTCGAAGAACTTGAAAGAGCGTTTTTAAAATATAAAGATGATAAAAAGTTCAATCAGGAGCTTGATTATTATCTGAAGGAATTCGCCGGACGACCAACTGGATTATATTATGCTCAGAATCTCTCTGAAAAATTAGGATGCAAAATATACCTCAAACGGGAGGACATGCTGCACACTGGAGCCCATAAAATTAATAATACATTAGGACAGGGGCTTCTCGCTAAATATATGGGTAAAACGAGAATAATTGCCGAAACTGGCGCCGGACAGCATGGTATAGCCACAGCAGTTATTGGGTCACTGTTTGAGATTCCAGTTGACGTTTACATGGGACTTGAAGATGTGGAAAGACAAAAATTAAATGTTTTCAGAATGGAACTTTCCGGAGCCCGAGTTTTACCAGTTAAAACCGGTTCACGCACCCTTAAAGATGCCATAAACGATGCATTCAGAGATTGGGTGGCCACTGTCGACTCCACGCATTACCTTATAGGTTCAACAATGGGGCCTCACCCTTATCCCACCATGGTTAAACACTTCCAGAGTGTTATAGGCAGGGAAACCCGAAAAGAAATTCTCGAAAAAGAGGGTAAACTTCCTGATGCAGTTATTGCTTGTGTTGGAGGGGGAAGTAACTCCATGGGAATATTTTCAGGATTTATAGACGATGATGAAGTGGAACTCATTGGTGTTGAGGGAGGTGGGGATGGTGTAGATACCAACAGAACTGGAGCAACCCTTTGTAAAGGTACCGAAGGAATATTGCATGGTTCCTTCTCATTTGTTCTTCAAAACTATGATGGGCAGATTTCTGAAGCGCATTCTGTTTCTGCTGGTCTTGATTATCCCGGAGTGGGTCCAGAACACGCCCATCTTAAAGTGATTGGAAGAGCAAACTACGAGGCCATCACCAATACCGAAGCCCTAAAAGGCTTTGAATTATTATCTAAATATGAAGGGATAATTCCTGCTCTGGAAAGCTCCCATGCAGTTGCATATGCTTTTAAATACGCTAAAAAACCGGAAAATAAGGGTAAAACCATCGTGATAAACCTTTCAGGTCGTGGGGATAAAGATATGTTTCTGGCTGCCCGTGAAATGAGGGTGGAAGTATGAGTGTCGTGAATGGGAAGTTAGAGACCTATGCTGAAATGTTTAAACGGGTGAAAGGTAGAGATGAAGGAGCTTTTATTCCTTTCATAGTTGCGGGGGATCCTGATTTTGAAACTTCCCTGGATATTGTGAAAACCTATGTTGAAAACGGGGCAGATGCTTTGGAGATTGGATTTGCATTCAGTGATCCGGTTGCAGATGGACCAACAGTTCAGGAAGCTGATATCAGAGCCCTTAACTCAGGGATAACTACTGCTAAAGGTTTTGAATTTATCAAGAAAATCCGAAAATTCACTTCAATTCCTATAGGAGTTTTAGTATACTATAATTTAATTTATCAAATGGGAATAGATACATTCTATGAAACTGCCCATGAATGTGGTGTTAATGCCATTCTTGCCGCGGATTTACCTCCTGAAGAAGCTAAAGAGGCAGTCGATGCTTCAAAAAAATATGGGGTTGAACAGATTTTCATGGTAGCTCAAACTACCAGCAACGAAAGGCTTCGAAAAATATCTAAGATGTGTGAAGGGTTTCAATATGTGGTGGCAGTTATGGGAGTAACCGGCGCCCGAAAGGAACTTGAAATCAGCACAGTTGAACTGGTGGAACGGGTCAAAAATCATAGCAACCTACCAATAGTAGTGGGTTTTGGGATTTCCAAACCAGAACATGTTAAGAATGTGATTAACAGTGGAGCTGATGGTGTGATTGTTGCTAGTGCCCTTTTAAATATTATAACTGAGAATCTGAAGGATAAAAGGATGATGCTAGATAAAATCAGCATTTTCTGCAGCGGTCTCAAGGCAGCAACTCGAAATAAATACAAGTAAATACGTGGTTAAATGATTACAGAAGGCTTAAAAAAAGTGGTTTCTGGACAAGGACTGAGTGAAAAAGAAGCTTATGAGTGTATGATGGATATGGTGAATGGTAATGCCAGTCATATCCACATATCTGCATTTTTGGCTGCACTTGCCACTAAAGGTGAATCAATATCAGAGATAACTGGTTTTGTGAAGGCCATGCGCCAAGTTTCAATAAAAGTTAATCCCCAAGTGGACGAGCCATTAGTAGACACGTGTGGAACTGGGGGAGACAGTTTTAAAACATTTAATGTTAGCACTATTTCCGCTATTATTGCAGCATCTTGCGGAGTTACCATCGCAAAACATGGTAATAGAGCTATCAGCAGTAAATGTGGTGGAGCGGACATATTAGAAGCAATGGGAGTTAATATTCAAGGAGATGCACGCAAAGTTGAATTTTGTCTGGAAAAAGCAGGGATTGGATTCATGTTTGCCCCTAAATACCACCCTGCCATGGGCTATGTTATGCCTATTCGGAAAAAACTTGGAATGCGTACAGTTTTCAACATTTTGGGTCCTCTATCTTCTCCTGCAAATACAGATATACATTTAATGGGTGTTTTCGACCCCGATTATGTGGAAATATTGGCCAATGTTCAAAGAAATCTGGGTGTTAAAAGAGCAATGGTAGTTCACGGCTTTGATGAGAATGGTGAACCGGCTATGGATGAAATATCCACTATAGGTAAAACTCGTGCAGCATTTCTAGATAACGGAGAAATAAAAATCTTTGAACTATATCCCAAGGATTTTGGATTGAAAACAACTACTAAAAAACTTATAAAGGCACCAGATACCTTTGATGAAAACCTTCAAATTGCAATGGATGTATTAGAAGGGAAACGTAAAAAGAAAGAAGAAGAAGCCAGAATGGATCTGAGTCTGGCGAATGCTGGAGCTATTCTATTCCTGGCAAGGAAGGCAGAAACATTTGAAGAAGGAGTTGAAATAGCCAAAAAAAGTGTTGAAAATGGTGATGCATATAATAAGTTACAAGAATTTGTAAATGCTAGTATGGATTCCTAATGTTTGTAGTAAGTTACAAATTTCAGTTTTTGTAACGTTTAAAGCCCCTTTGAATATATCAAACACTACCCCTACCACAACTACTAAATAATAATTTCAGCAATTCCTGCTTGGTTAAAAAATTTAAGATACAATGCCACTGCAAAAAATTGCAGCCGATGTAATAATAATTGTAATCAGTTTTTGTTTCCACAAAGGTTGTTTTTCTCCAAACATGTTACCCCCGCAACATCACAAGTAGATGGAACATCAGGTTCTTCAGTGCAATGATGATCTTCTTCTGGCATTTTTATTTCCTTATTATCAGTCTTGAGGTACATATGGTTAATACCAATTATAACCTATGAATGAATGCTCAATTGAACAAATATAAATATTGTTTGTTGAGGAACCTTACCAAAAAATTGTAGAAAAAATTACACATTTTCAATAAATAGTAAACATTGCAATAAAAACAATCATAGAATGTTAATATTATTAAATTCCCTATTCTAATTAATATAATGCTTAAACCAAAAATATTAATGCATGTTTTGTGTAACTTCTATAAATGCCGGGATAGTCTAGTCAGGTAAGGCGTAGGATTCGAAATCCTATGAGCGTTGCTCACCCTGGGTTCAAATCCCAGTCCCGGCGCTGAATTTAAGAAAAATCAAATAATTAAGTTCTTTTATAAATTTTGGAACCACCAAATTATAAAATCAGTTAAAATAAAGTTTATAAAATTATTAATAAACATCATCATTATTTTAATATAAATAAGATATTTCCATCAGGCAGATACCATGCACCAAAAAGAGTTTTTAGACAATGTAGATTATGGCAAAAATGATTGGTGGAGATATGTCGTGACTATCTTAGCCTCATGGGTGGGTCCATTAATTTTAATTATAATGGTTTTAATTCCTTTATTTATATTTCCCAACCATTTTAAACAAGTGATAATGGCACCTGATTCATTTGAAAATTTAAATTCAATGTTTTTACTGGTATTTTTTGGAATTTATTACATATTATCTTTCATACTTTTCTGTTTCTGCACACGATTTATTCATCGTAAAAAACTTATCTTGTTTGTAAACACATTTAACAAAGTTAAATGGCTGAAAATTTTGAAAGGAGCTGGATTATGGTTTGGCATCTTGGGACTTGCAATGTTAATTGAACTAATTATTGATCCTTCTCTGGTTGAATTCTCTTTGAACCCTTCCTTTTTTATTTTATTAATTTTAAGCTTGGTTATTTATTCTATCCAAGCATCCTTTGAGGAAATTTTTTTTAGAGGATATTTAATACAGGGAATTGGAATTATAACACGAAAACCAGTAATCCCCCTCCTCATAACTTCCGCACTGTTTGCAGTTGGACATTTTTTCAATGGTTCTGATGTTTTTTCGGGTTTAGGTATTGTACTTAACATGTTCATGTTCGGATTAACATTGGGGATTATCACATTAGCAGAAAATGGTTTGGAAACTGCAATTGGCGTTCATATTGCCAATAACATATTTGTAACCATTATGATAAACAATACAAGTGTTTTTGAAAATTTACCTTCCTTATTTACCGCTGGGGCAGATTCTTCCCTAATTATTCCGTCTTTGATTTTAATGCCACTTCTCATATTTTTTGTATTCCGGAAAAATTGGGATAAATTAAAAATATTATCAAAAAAAAGGTATGTTTCCAATGAAATATCTGAATCAAACCAATTATTATGCTTGAAATGTGAAACAATCAATCCTAGTTTTGCAAATTTCTGCAAGGAGTGTGGAACAAATATTAAGGCCAAATATGCTTCAACCAGTTCCAAAACCTTGGCGTTCATAATTGATTTGATTTTTTTGTTATTTTTATTTGGAATTCTACTGATTCTCATTATATCATTAAATATCATTAATCCGGGAATGTCTGTGGAATTATTGGCCATAATATGGGTGTTGTTGGATATTTTAGTCTTTTTCCTTTATTTTATGTTTCTGGATATGAAATGGCAAACTATAGGTAAAATATTCATGAAAATCAGGGTTGTTAATGAATTAGATTATCAACCAATAACATACCAACAAAGTTTTATAAGAAGTGTTTTATTATTATTAGACCTGATTCCTTACCCCCTACCAGGAGGATTAGCCATTATTTTCAGTGCCAAATCCCCAAAAAAACAAAGAATTGGGGATATGGCAGCTGGAACTTTAGTGGTTGAAAAATAATCATTAGTCGAAATGTGATGATTAATTCATAATGGATTTGCAACGAATGTACTATACCATTGTTAATATAAATTAAATCTTATTTCCCAGAGGTAAAGAATTGTTTATTACCTATATGCAAATATTTCAAAACATACCTAAATTTAATGATTTTTACATTATTATTTTCTAAAATGTTAGATAAACAGTTTTGTTAGGCTTATCGTTTTATTATTACTATCGATTTTTAGTGGGTTTTTTATTTACTGATCAAATACTAAATAAGTAAAATTTTACTGTCATTCAAATTAGTTTTAAATTTTGTTAATCCGTAGAAATTTTGAATTAACAGCTACGATAATAGTACTGGCAGACATTAACACAGCACCCATTGCCGGAGTTAATATTATGCCATATGCTGAAAGAATCCCTGCGGCAAGAGGTATGGCAATGATATTGTATCCGGCTCCCCATGCCAGATTTTCAAGCATTTTATGATAAGTCAATCGGGCTAACATTATAATTTGAAGTACATCCAGTGGATTGCTTCGGACCAAGATAATATCAGCAGTTTCCAAGGCAATATCTGTCCCGGCACCAATAGCAATTCCAACATCGGCTTGAGCCAGAGCCGGAGAATCATTGATCCCATCACCAGTCATTGCGACAATACCCCCTTCTTTTTGTATTTTTTTAATTTTTTCTGCTTTTTCCGAGGGTAAAACCTCAGCAAAGTACTGATCCAGCCCTACGTCTTTTGAAACCCATTCGGCTACCTCTTTCTTGTCTCCAGTGATCATTAAACATTTGATGTCCATCTCTTTCAATCGGGAAATAGTTTCTTTTGACTCATGTCGGATGATATCTGCCAATGCCACCGCAATACTCAAAATTCCATCAACCAAAACAAAAACAATGGTCTTACCTTGTCTAGATAGTTTATCTAATTCATTATTATCAATGGAATATCCCCTTATCTCAAGATAACTTGGACTCATAACTTCAATTTCACGTCCCTGAACTGTTCCTTTAACCCCTTTACCTG
This sequence comes from Methanobacterium sp., assembly GCA_012838205.1. Lineage (NCBI taxonomy): Archaea > Methanobacteriati > Methanobacteriota > Methanobacteria > Methanobacteriales > Methanobacteriaceae > Methanobacterium > Methanobacterium sp. Next base: position 961 of record DUPR01000047.1, on the reverse strand, counting down.
GAATTGCTAGGAAATTTTCAACTGGATAGTGTTCTTCCACTTCTTGGGCAATTCCCAGGGCAATTGGATGTTCAGAGTAAGCTTCAAGAGATGCAGCATATTTTATAATTAAGGTAGGATCTATTTTTTCATCCAATGGGATTACATCAGTGACTCCAAACTTCCCATGGGTTAAAGTACCGGTCTTGTCAAAGACCACAGTATTTATATCACGAGCATTCTCGAAGGACGTTCTATTACGTATAAAAAAACCATTTTTTGCCGCTATCGCAGTTGAAACAGCTACCACCAGAGGTATGGCAAGTCCAAGGGCATGAGGACAAGTTGTTACCATTACAGTAACTGCTCTTTCCAAAGAAAATGCCATGTTTTGTTCAGTGAGGATCAACCAGACTATTAATGTTATAAAACCACCAGTAAGTGCTATTAAAGTCAACCACATAGCAAAACGGTCTGCAAGATTCTGAGTTGCTGACTTGCTCTTCTGAGCTGCACCTACTAACTTTATAACTTGTGATAGAAAAGAATCCTCCCCAGTTTTCTGTATTTCAACTTGAATAGCACCGTCACCATTAATAGAACCACCTATAACCTCCTGACCTTCACTTCGATTAACTGGATTTGACTCTCCAGTTAACATTGCCTCGTTGATACTGGTCTGGCCCTTTATTATTTTTCCATCTACCGGGACTTTCTCCCCCGGTTTGACCATGACCAAATCACCTACCTCCAAATGTTCAAGTCGTACATCAATAACTTCCCCATCAGGCATTAATTTATGAGCATGACTAGGCAATAATTTTACTAACTCTTCCAAAGCTTTAGATGCGCCCATGACTGATTTCATTTCTAACCAATGTCCTAATAACATTATATCAATTAGTGTAGCCAATTCCCAGAAAAATAACTCTCCTTCTAATCCAAAAACTACTGTAACGCTATAAAAATAAGCAGTAGTAAT
>DUPR01000046.1 GCA_012838205.1 Methanobacterium sp. | reverse complement strand
TTTTTCTTTTAATTGTTTTTGTTAGCCAGTTTTTTATTGATTGTGGTGAAGGCCTTTTATTCCATTCTAATTCGATGATTTTAGCTATTTTCGTAGTGAAACATGTTGTAAACTGTTGATTAAAGCTGAATTCTCTTTTATTTCTTCATTATAAGTTGAACCCGGTTTTAAATTCGTGTTTAATTTTGTTTGGTAAATTTTACTACTTCAAAATTTAAAATTAAGATTTAATATCACAATAAAAAAAATGATATATAATTAATTAAAAATAATTTAGAATTTGCTACCAACTAAAAAATGGACAACATCATTATTAAAAAAAAACTAATAAAAAAGTATATAATTCAAAGAAATCAAACCAATAACAGATATTAAAAATAATAATACTTAGTGGGATGTTATGGTGGAAGAAATACGAGTTCTAATACTGGAAGATGTGCCATTAGATGCGGAACTAATAGAAACTCAGCTTAAAAGAGAGGGTCTTAATTTTAAATCAAAAGTTGTCGATACTGAAGAAATGTACCGTAAAGAAATGGCAGAATTCCAGCCCAGCATCATCTTGGCAGATCACTCTTTACCTAAATTTGATGGCATAACTGCCATGAACATCGCACGTGAAATCTCACCTAATACGCCATTTATATTTGTAAGTGGTAAAATAGGCGAAGATTTCGCTGTTGAAATGCTCAAAGAAGGAGCAACTGATTATGTTCTAAAAAATAACTTAACAAAATTACCTCACGCAGTAGTAAGGGCTCTTAAAGAGGCTAAAGAAAAGATGGAAAAAAAAGCTGCTGAAGAGTCTCTTCGAGAGCGTGAAGAAAAATACAGGAATCTATTTGAATATTTACCAAATTATCTGGTTGTTTTGGGGTTAGATGGGAAAATAATTGATCTCAATTATGCTGCGGCAAAATTCAGCCCTTTATCTAGGGAAGACACCGTGGGCATGTATTTCACTGATCTACAATCAATAACTGGAGAAGATTCATCATTTTATCAAGAAATGTTTTCAAAATTTTTGGAGGGTGAAGAAATAGGTGTTTTTGAATCTAGTTTAATATCCCGAGACGGGGAGGTCAGATTAATGGAAGTACACCCAGCACCATTATATAAAAACAACGAGTTATACGCGATACAAATCATAGCTCAGGATATTACTGAGCGTAAACAAGCAGAAACCGAAATTAATGCTTCTTTACAGGAAAAAGAAATGCTTTTGGGTGAGATTAATAGCAGGGTAAGAAATTTTATGAACATCATATCTGGTTTGCTGGAACTTCAATCAGTTTACATGAAAGATAAAGCTAATCGTGAAATTTTGAAGGATAACAAGAATAGAGTTAAATCAATGCTTCTAATCCATGATGGGTTATCCTTATCTGAAGATTTTGCCCTTATTGATTTTTCGCAGTTCACCAAAAAACTTATAGAACTCATAAATAATTCTTATAATGTGGATAAAAATAGAATTAAGGTATATTCTAAGACTGAAGGTTTAATGCTTGACATTGATGCTGCTATTCCTTGTGGTTTAATTGTTAATGAACTTTTAACTAACGCAGTAAAACATGCATTCCCTGGAAACGCACAAGGGGAAGTTTGTGTGGAATTTGGGCTTGATAATCATGAAAATAAGGTTTTAATAGTAAGGGATAATGGTGTGGGACTTTCAGATGAGATTAATTTCAAAGAAAGTGGAACAATGGGGTTTCAACTAGTTAATACTCTGGTTAATCAATTAAAGGGCAGTGTAATACTTTCTAGGGATAAAGGAACTACATTTCAAGTTATCTGGTCTGAATCAGAATATTAATTTTTTTTTTTATGAATTACTTTCTAACTTTTTTAATCTTTTTTTTTTAGAAATTGGAAATTTTATATTTAGGTTGCAGTTTTTTATCAAAGAAATTGTAAGTTAGCAAACTTAATATGCAGGGGATTGTAAACTTTTTATTAATAAGTTTTTAAACTGAAATTGGGAACAATATTAATTTATAGAGGATATTCTATGCTTTATCGGGAATTAGTGGAAGTATACCAAGATTTAGACTCCACCACCAAACGTTTAGAGAAAACCGCCATTTTAGCAAATTTCTTAGGTAAGGTCGGGGAGGAAGATCCAGAACTACTTTCTACCGTGACTTTACTATCTTTAGGACGGGTTTTTCCCACATGGAGCGAGGAAGAACTGGGTATAGGGGCTAAACTTTTGATGAAAGCTATTTCTATGGTTGTCGGAGTATCTGCTGAAGATGTAGAGAATCAGATGCGAGAAACTGGGGATATTGGCAAAGCTACAGAGAAATTATACCACAAAAAAAGTCAGATAACCCTATTCACACAACCTCTTAGCATAGAAAAAGTATACCAGAATCTAGTGAAAATGTCTAAAATATCAGGTAAACGTGCTCAATTTAAGAAGATAGATTATTTGATGGAGTTGTTATCAGCATCATCTCCTACTGAGGCCAAATATCTTACAAGGACTGTGTTAGAAGAACTTCGTGTAGGAGTGGGGGAGGGAACTATTAGAGATGCAATTTCTCAAGCTTTTAGTATAGCTCCAGAAGTAACAGAAAGGGCACACATGTTAACTAATGATATGGGTTTGGTGGCGGAGGTTGCATTGGCGAAAGGCGAAGAAGGTTTACGTGAGTTAACCTTAAAACCTGGAAAGCCTGTTAAACCCATGTTAGCTCAACTTTCTCCAGGAATAAAACAGAGTATTGAAGAAATGGGCTGGGCAATTTGTGAAACTAAATATGATGGTATAAGGGTTCAGATTCACAGACATGAAGGGAAAATTGACGTGTTTACTCGTCGATTAGAGAATATTGCTCACGCTCTTCCCGAAATATCTGATTATATCCAAAAATCGTTTCCTGACCAAGATTTTATTGTTGAAGGAGAAATTATTGCCAGTAGAGATGGTAAACCTATATCCTTTCAATACATGCTTCAGAGAGTGCGTAGGAAATACGATATTGAAAAAATGGTTTCCAAAATTCCATTAACTCTTTATCTTTTTGACCTGCTTTACTACCAGAAACCTGTTCTGGATGAACCTCTTAAAAAAAGGAGAAAAAAATTGGAATCTCTAGTTAAAACCGATCCTGGTAAATTAGAGTTATCTACACAAGTCATTGTGACTCCTGAAGAAATTGAAAAGGCAAATGATCTTTTTGAAGTTTCGATTAAGGGAGGGCATGAGGGGATAATGATCAAAGATCCCAATGCGCCTTACATGCCGGGTATAAGGGGTAAAAAAATGCTTAAATTAAAAGCAGAACCAGAAACCCTCGATTTAGTTGTTTTAGGAGGTACTTATGGGACTGGAAAAAGAGCACATCTCATTGGTTCTTATTTAATGGCCATTCAAGATGAAAACAACCAACTCAAACCATTAGCCTACGCTGCTACAGGTTTGGATGATAATACTCTGCAAGAACTTTCTGATATGGTGGAGCCGCTTATCATAAGTAAAATGGGCAGAGAAGTGAAAATTGAGCCTTCAATAATCTTGGAAATTGCTTTTAGTGAGATAGTCGAAAGTCCTGAATCTGAAACTGGATATTCACTTCGATTCCCTGTTGTGAAGAGGATTCGTAATGATCGAGGGCTTGATGAGATTGATACTCTGGAAAGAGTAGAATCTATTTTTAGACAATCCCAAAAAAGCTGATTATTGTTTTTTTTAGTTAATTTTTTAATAAGATTTTTAACATACAAAAGTATTAATATTATTAATATTTATATTATTTCGTGGTAATATGGAAGATCAAAAGATATTTAAATTGGCTTTATTCACTACTATTTTCGGATTAGTAGGGGTGATATTTGCTGCGAATTACATAACACCTCAAGAAGTTAAAATCAAAGACATGAACCGGGGTATGCTTGATAAAGAGGTATCAGTTGAAGGGTTAGTAACAGATGTTAGCAAGTCTCGGAGTGGTGGAACATATTTTTTGGAGTTAATGGATGGCACTGGTAAAATAAAGCTTATTATTTTTGAAAGTGAGGCATTTGAAATCCAAAAAACTGGTATTAACATCAAAAACTTTAATAATAGGCGCATAAGGGTGATGGGACGAGTAACTGAATATCACGGTAGTTTGGAAGTAATTTTAAAAGATTCAAGTTCGCTGAAAATTATTGCATAATCACAATGGTGTTTTTTATCATACCAAGCCATCATCAGACTGCATTATCAAAAAGGATTTTTCTTGTTCCATTTATCACAAAAAAGTTAATGAAAGTTTCATATTTCAAGAAAGAAATAATTAATGATTAATTAATCATTTACACTTCCTTTTACCTGATTACAAGAAAGTAAATCTCGTCCAGTATAATAATCACAAATATGATTGATATTAGGACTGCGGTGATGATGCAAGTAAATGGGAAGTATGGTCCTATTTTTCAGATGATTTAAGTCCAATAGTATAATTTTTTATCTCATACAATATGTCACGAGCGTAATAAGCAGAGAATATTATTCCTAAGGCAGTTATAATCCAGAATGAGGCTAATCGATCTACCATCGCTATACTTCCTCCCAATGCGCTTGGAACTCCAAAGAGCATGAAAAGTCCAGTGAGGGATAATTCAATGGAACCAATACCTCCAGGAAGAATAGACAATATTCCAATTATATTGGCCAGTAAGAAAATTATTATAATGGCCAAAAAGCTAATTTTAACATCAAATGCCATGAATACCACGTAAAGGCGCACACATTCAAAAATCCATGATCCTGTGGTTAGAAGCAAAACTATTAACAGATTTTTTAAGCTACTGAATAATCTGGTGTATTCTACTATGCTTTTCAATCCAACGGTGAATTTATGATAAAAGTTTTCCACCAATTCTTCAGAAAGGGGTAAAAATCTAAAAATATAGTGAACCCGATTGTAAATCCATAAACTAGTGTCTTCTCTCCAGTTAATAAGATATATTAATAATAAAAGGCCTAATGACACTAAACCTCCTAAAATAGCTATTAATTTAACTTTAGGAATTAAAAAAGCGCATGTTATTAATAAAACTGCTACTATAATGCTGTCAAAGAATCTTTCAGTAAGGCCTGCAGATAAACCCTCAGAAAGGGTTATTTGGTTGATTTTTTTGCCGGCCACTGCGCTCAAAACTTCGCCTCCGGTGCGCATGGGAGTGAAATTACCGGCAAATAGTCCAATTGTCTTCACTATAAAGTTTTTCTTGAACTCCCACGGTTGTTTGATAATATAACCCCATCTTAAAGAGCGTATCCACACTACAAATAGGTGTATGGATACTGCCAATAGTATCAACCATATATTTGCATTTATTATCACATCCCACATTTGATGTGGGCCTATCCAGATTATCAAAAGAGCTAGAAGTAGGATACTGACCAAAAAAACATAATATCTTTTCAAATTTCAGATCCTCCCTAATAATTTACAAAGTAACAGGCGAAAAGTGAACATTACATAGTGAATAACATGTCTGAAATGGACGTATGATTTTTCATCTCCATAAACACACTTGATCGGCATCTCATCTACTTTAAGTTTGTTTTTTGAGGCTTTACAAAGGACTTCTGATTCATAAACATAGTCATTATATGATATGTCTACGAAAAATGGTGCTGCTCTTTTAGAAATTGCTCGAAATCCGCATTGGCTATCAGTAATGGGGTAACCAGTCACGAACCTTATAAGTCTGGTGGTTATTCCATTGGAAAACTTTCTTTGCAATGGCATGTTTTGGGGGTTGACTCCAAGGAAACGAGAGCCTATGATCATATCAGCACCGTTTATTCCCTCCAATAATCGAGGTATATATTGGGGGTCATGCTGTCCATCACCATCCAAGAGAACTATCTTACTATAATCGCAGTTAATAGCATAGTTTAAGCCGGTTTTTAATGCAGCACCTTTACCCATGTTTTCGGAATGATTAAGTATATATGCTCCGGCATTTGCCGCCAGTGTTGATGTTTGATCTGTGGATCCATCATCAACCACTACTACATCAGAGTAATATTTAACAGCTTCTACCACTTTAGCAATGGTTTTTTCTTCGTTATAAGCAGGAATAATCGTTATGATTTTCATATAAATTCCTATAATGCATTAAAGTCATAATCTCAGCAAAATATTATATGATTAATTCAAATAATCTAATTTAATATATTTAATGGTGTAACATATGGTGTGTAAATGAATTGTCGGTCTATTCTCTATGAACAACCAGTTTTGTTATTGTTAATTCCTGCCGTACTAGCATTTTTCATATCTCTCATCCCCACTATAAAATATCAGTGGCCTTTAAGTGGAGATATTTTTTACCATATACATTTAGCCAAACTTTATATGGATCAGGGTTTCGTTTACTGGGATCCACTAACTTCAGCACCATTTGGGAGGCCAATTTCTTATCCTCCCCTATTTCATCTATTAATACTTGCAATAGGCTCACTTTTTGGAAATATCTTTCAAGCAGCTCGTATTCTGCAACCAATATTAACCATGTTCATTTTCATTTCTTTTTCTTTTGTGGCCTATAAATTGTATAAAAGCATATTAGTAGGGGTATCTGCTGGATTCTTCATATTTTTCAGTCTAGTTTTCCAGAGATTTTTACTGCCTTTACCAGAAAATTTGGCATTAATTATGTTTCCACTAGCTTTTTATATGATATATCTAGCATTTGACAAAAGAGATTATAAATATGCATTTTCATCCGGTATAATCGCTGGATTAATGGCACTAACACATATTCTCTCAGCATTTTCATTTGTTATAGCCACATCCGTTTATTCGATAATAATAGGTTTAAAAGATAAACAAATGTTTTTTTACGGGATATTATTAATCATCATTGCTTTTTCTGTAGCTATGATATGGTGGTTGCCATTACTGGCTAAATATGGGATTATTTTAAATGTTGACGGTGATATTCCTAATAAGATGAGTATATTTAAGTATCCGAAATTTTTTGGAGTATTTACACTATTATTTGCAATATTTGGATGTATTTTAGCCCTGAAAAGAAGATTTAAACAGGATGTAATGATCCTTATCTTTTTGATGTTTTTTTTGATTGTCAGTAACTTGAATTATTTAGGATTTCCCATCATAAGTAATAGAATATTGACTTTTGCTCTTTTCCCACTGGTTGTTATGGCAGGAGTGGGATTTGAGTTCTTAAAAGTCAAATTTGAAGAAAAAAACGTATCAATGAATTTTTATCATTTTTTCATTATATCTGTATACATAACTGCAGTTGCAACTGGGTTTACAATGCTGGTTGAAGTAGATGAAGGTAATTCATGGTTAAGATGTTCAGACCCAGAACTTGACGTAGCAGAATGGTTTCAAACTCATGGGGATAAAAAAAGTGTTGTAGTAGCTTCTAATTATAGGGACAGTTTTATAGCGGCGCTTTGCAGACAACCAGTTGCATTAGGTGGCTATGGTCAGGGAAGAACGAAATCGTTAGATATACAGAAATATGTTGATGGAAAAGTCAACAAATCTACATATTTAAAGTATAATGTGGGGTATTTTGTGTTGAAAAAAGGCATGAAAGCACCACCCTATACTCGCCTGGTTTATGAAAACAAGGAATTTGCAATATATTATTTTATAAGTAATGCAAAAATTTCAACTAATCTTATGTCCTGATCTGTAAGTAACTAACTGGTGGTAAGTAATGAGATATCAGAACATATTCACCAACGAAAATTTATTGTTGATTATATTCCCGATTATTGCTTTTATAATTGCTTTAATCCCTACTTTGAAATTTCAACAACCTTTAAGTTGGGATATTTATTACCATGTTCATCTGGCCAAACTTTACATGGATCAATGGTTCACATTAGGGGATCATTTAACTTACGCTCCGTTTGGCAGGCCAATATTTTATCCTCCATTTTTTCATTACATTTTAGCTATCTTTTCACAAATTCTTAAAATGGATCCTTTCCAAGTGTCCCGATTTTTGCAACCAGTTTTCTCTTTTTCCTTTGTTTTCTCCTTCATTTTTGTGACTAAAAAACTGTATAATTTAAGAGTAGCTCTTATTTCTGGGGGATTCCTTTTCTTCACAAATGTATTTCACAGATCAATGCTTCCAATACCTGAAACATTGGCTTTGATTTTTTTCCCATTATCAATTTACTTTTTGTTCATAGCATTTGAAGGCAAAGGTCTTAAATATGCTTTCATTTCTGGAATTATTTCTGGGGTAATGTTTTTAACCCATGCTTTAACTGCACTGCTGCTGTTAGGAGTGGTTCTAATTTTCACATTTTCCCTTAAACTAAGAAATGATAATGTAGAATTCAAGTCTTTGTGGGTATTTTTGGGGGTTACTTTCCTTTGCGCTTCATTGTGGTGGGGGCCACTGATATTTCAGAATGGTTATGTTTTTAATAATCCCGTCACGGCTTTTTTTGGTCTAACATGGTACATAAAAACAATTTTTAAAGTATGGGGGGGTCCTGGCACCGTTTTTGCATTTTTATGGGCTGTTGTATCGATTAAAAATGGTATGGAAAAAAAATCTATCGGAAAGATTTTTAAAGAATTATCAAGGAATGATTTATTATTAGTTATTTGGTTAACATTTATTTTAATAATCACTAGTGCCTATTTAATTGGTATCCCTATTTTAATCGATCGAATTTTTAACTTTGCTGTTTTTCCGGTGGTGATAATGGCATCATTTGGATTGGAATACGTTAGGTCTATTAATTCTGAAAAATCAATTTATTATAATAATTTATACAGAATTCTGGTTGTAGTTTTAATTTTTGGTGGAGTAAGTCAAGGTTTTTTATATGCTCATTCAGTTGAACCATTAGTTAATAATTCTCAAATTGATGTGGCTCAATGGTTTGCGGAGAACGGGGATAAAAAAAGAGTAGTAATGTCTTTGTCTGAAGGAATTGATCCAGTGATTGTTTCTGTTTCCAGGCAACCGGTCTCCACTGGGGGATACCATCCGGGTATGGTTAAAGTTTTAAATCGTGAAATGTATTATAGTGGAAATTATACGAGGGAAGATTTAATTCGGGATAATATAGGATATTTAGTCGAAACATCTGATATGGTTAATCCTAATTATTTTAAATTGGTTTATCAGAACAAAGATTATAAAGTTTGGCGAGTAGAAATCTAAAACAGTTTGTGAAATAATAATTAACAATAAAAATTTATTGTAGTGTTATAAGGAAGTGCTTGTCATGAAAAAATTATTCGGAACCTTTGGGGTTAGGAGAATAGCAAATAAAGAATTAACGCCGGAATTTGCATCAAAATTAGCTGCAGCATACGGGTCACTTGTTAAAGGATGGGTGGCAGTTGGCGGAGATCCTAGAACATCTACTCCTCTCATAAAACACTCAGTAATAGCCGGACTGCTTTCTTCAGGATGTAATGTGGTTGATATGGGAATTATACCCACACCAACGGTTCAATACGCTGTTCGAAACTATTATGATGGGGGGGTAATTATAACAGCTTCCCATAACCCTCCACATTATAATGGGATCAAATTCGTTGACCAAGATGGGATTGGTATAGCTGAAGATATGGAACTAGAAATTGAGGACATGTTCTTCAATGACAATCCTAACAGGGTATCTTATGATGAAATCAAAGAAGTTATCACTAATGAGGGTTTGGTTGATGAATACAATGAGGAAGTAGTACAACGGGTGGATCATGATGCCATTGCAAAGGCTAAATTGAAGGTTGTTGTGGATTGTGGTAGTGGAGCAGCATGTTTCACCACTCCTTACGTTCTTCGTAAGTTAGGGTGTGATGTGATCACCTTAAACTGTCAACCTGATGGATTTTTCCCTGGAAGAAATCCAGAACCAACTGAAGACAACCTTCAAGAGCTCATAGAAACTGTAAAAGCTACAAATGCTGATTTAGGCATTGCTCATGATGGGGATGCTGATCGTACTATATGCATAGATGAAAAAGGAAATTTTGTAATGGGTGATAAGACTTTTGCCCTCGTAGAGAAGCAATTACTTCAAGAAAATCAGGGAGGACTTATTGTAACTACTGTTGCCACATCATCGGCTATTTATGACATTGCTGAGGAGTATGGTGGAACTGTGACTGCAACCAGGGTTGGAGATTTGTTGGTGGCCAGAGAACTTAAAAATAGGGATGGTTTGTTTGGGGGAGAAGAAAATGGTGGATTAATATTTCCGGATTTTGTTTATGGTAGGGATGCAGCTCTTTCTACTGCTAAAATCGTGGAAATATTGGCATTAACATCAAAACCACTGTCTCAACTGGTGGCAGAACTTCCTGCCTACCAATCTGTGAAGATGAAGGTGGAATGCCCTGATGACCGGAAACAAGAGGTCATGGATAAAATCTCTCAAGACACTCAACAATACAAGGTTGATACCACAGATGGGGTTAAAATTTTCCGAGATGAAGGATGGCTCATTATCCGTCCTTCGGGAACAGAACCCATCTTCAGATGTTTTGCAGAGTCTAAAAATGTGGATGATGCTAAAAAAATGGCAGAATGGGGAATATCTCTTGTTAAAAAGCATTTAAAAAATAAATAATTGTTAATTGATTTTTTATCTACTTCTTACTATTTTTCTTTTCTTTTTTGACCGGGGTCATCAAAGTAAAATCCGTAAAACTCAGCACAATAAGCACAAAGAGGAAATTTCTCATAACGGTAGCGACTACCATCTTCTTTGTTCATATCAAATTTTTTACCACAAGTGTAACAAGTTTCAATTTTTTCACTTTTCATATTTTTCTTTGACTTTTCATGTAAGTTGTCATCTGTTTGGTTATTTGTACAACTGGAATTTTCTATTTTAACACCGCCATTTGCCTTCACTTTATGATAATTATTTTTTTATTGTTTAGTTTTTCCTGTCAATATATCAGTTTATGTATGCTGCTGATTTGATGGATTTTGTCTTAATATTCAATTTTTCAATTCTAGTTAATTAATCCATAGGAAATTTAGCGAAAAGTAAATTATGGAATAATTATAATAAGTATAGTTATGAAGAAAAAAAGAAAAGTTGCTTGGGGGATTACTGGAAGTGGTGAAAAACTGGTTGAAACCGTGGAAATCATGCAACAGATGCGGGATGAATACCATAAGCAATTTGATATTAGAGTTTTTATTTCAAGAGCTGGAGATCAAGTTTTAAAGTATTATAACCTTTCCACCACGCTTGAAACAAAATTTGATAAGACATGGACTGAAATAAATTCAAATGCTCCTTTTTTGGCCGGTCAAATTCAGATGGGAAGATATGAATTTTTGCTAATTGCGCCAGCAACATCCAACACGGTGGCTAAGATATCGTTGCGAATAGCAGACACTCTTCTTTCTAATGCTGCTATAATGGGCCAGAAAACTAGAACACCATTATTCATAATGCCCACGGACTTTAGAGAGGGCATAGTTACTACAAAACTACCTAATGGAAAATTTTTGGAGTTGAATATTACTAGGGAGGATGCGGAACACGTGGAAAAAATATCTGAAATGGAAAACACTACTGCATTTGAATCTCCTGAGGATATCCCTAATATATTTGAGAAATATGCCAGTAATGATTAAATAAGCTCTTTTCTCAGTTGTAGTGTAACGTTGAACTTTTTAATAGGTAAACCATCTTCTTCATCATCACTTATGGGTGAAATTCCTCTGAAATAATGGTCAACAGCGCCAGTATTATCTATATCCACTTGAACAGTTTCCATATCATCTAAACCATCAAAAAATTGACATATTTCAATTATTTTTTTTTCTGGACCTCTAAATTTAACAATCATTGCTCCTTCATGTCTGTTTTGGAGAGATATGAATTTATCATCTACGTCCAATGATTTATCTTTCTTTTTACTACCACTAACCCTATGGAAAACTATGTTTGCCATTTTTTTTAACCTCCAATTTTTTTTTATGGGATTTTTATAATTTATAACCAATGTCTCGGAGGAAATTTTTTCTCCAAGCCACATCATCCTTTGTTTCCAAAGCATGAGGCTTGGAACCATCAATAACTCCAATTATGCCTCTTCCCTGTTCAGATTCAACGATTAAAACTTGAACTGGATTGGCAGTTGCACAGAACAGATTCACCACTTCAGGAACGCTCTTAATTCTCTGAGTTAAGTTGATGGGAAAGGCATTTTGCATGAAAATCAGAAAACTATGACCACAACCAATTTCTAGCATTTTAGCACCGGCTAATTCTTCTAAATCATTATCATTTCCGGATACTCTAATCAGACAATCTCCTGAAGCCTCACCAAAGGCAAGACCAAACTTTGCTTGCGGTACAGTATTAACTATGGCTTCATGAAGGTCTTCAACAGTTTTTATAAAGTGACTTTGGCCTAAAATAAGATTACAACCTTCTGGCGATTCTAATTTAACAATTTTGATTTCAAGTTTCATAAGATCCCCTAGTTATAAATTGGAAGTTTGTTAGTTTAACAGTTTGTGGATTAGTATACTTTTTTGAGAATAATTTTTGCATTGGTAATTTATTTATAGTAGCAGAATAAATTGTCATTAACAATCATTATAAAATATTTTAACTTTATTACATAAATATTAAATAAATTGGAACTCAAATTAGAGATTAGATCAATGAATATGTTGTTTTTTTACCATGGCTACCAAGCCAAGGCCTAACAAAAAGTCTAAACCGCATTTAATTGAGGTTTTCATTATGAAAGAGAAAATGAAGGAAATAGGACTTCGGATAAAGGAGTTACGAGAGCTTTCTGACATCAGTATTCAGGATATGGCAAATTACCTTGAAATATCCCTGGAAACCTACCAAGAGTATGAAGATGGACAAAAAGATATCCCTGCCAGTATTCTATTTGAAATAGCCCAAAAAATGCAAGTGGATATGGGGCTCCTTTTAACCGGAGAGGAAACTAGAATGCACATATTTAGTGTTACTAGAAAAGGCAAAGGAGTAGAAGTTGGTCGTAGAAAACAGTATCAATATGAAAATCTTGCTGAAAAATTCATACATAAAAAAGCAGAACCTTTTATTGTTACTGTAGAACCTAAAAGTGATGGGAATAAACCTTCAACCAACACACACCCTGGACAGGAATTTAACTATATTTTGGAAGGAACTCTGAAAATTTACATTCATGATAATGAAATTATTCTCCATGAAGGAGATTCAATCTTTTTTGATTCATCATATGAACATGCCATGGAAGCTTTAGAGAATAAAACTGCCCGATTCCTGGCTATAGTAATGTAAGAACAAAATAACTCGTTTAATCGTAAATTATAATTATTTGCAAGAGGATTATTTAAGTGGTGATAAGATGTCATCTTTACTGGATAAATTTGTTTCACAAGCGAATTTTAAGTCATACTCTGATTTTAAAAGTAATTTCAATATTGAAATCCCCAAAAACTTCAACTTTGCCTACGATGTTGTGGATGAGTACGCCCGCATAGAACCTGATAAGGTTGCAATGGTTTGGTGTAATGACGAAACAGACCGTACGTTTACTTTCAAAGAGTTGAAAGAGTACTCAGATCGGGCTGCCAATTTTTTCAAACAGCAAGGTATAAAAAAAGGAGATAGGGTTATGCTTACCCTAAAAAGTCGCTATGAATTCTGGTTTTGCATATTAGCATTACACAAATTAGGGGCCATAACCATCCCTGCCACTCACATGCTCAAGACCAAGGACATAGTATACCGTGTTGAGAAAGCAGGTATCAAAATGGTGGTATGTATAGCTGAAGATGGTGTTCCAGAATTCTTTGATGAAGCAAATCGCCAATTAGAGGGCACTGAACTATTAAAAGTTATTGTAGGAGAACACGATAGGGAAGGGTGGATGAATTTCCGGAAAGAAATTGAAAACACATCCAAAAAATTTGAACGTCCCACCGGTGCTGCTGGAACCAAAAATGATGAGGTAATGCTTGTTTATTTCTCATCAGGAACTACTGGAATGCCAAAAATGATCATGCACGATCATACGTATCCTTTTGGGCATATTATTACTTCGCACTGGCAGAATGTTATGGATGAAGGATTGCACTATACTGTGGCTGACACTGGCTGGGCAAAGGCCATGTGGGGTCAGATTTATGGGCAGTGGTTTTTAGGCAGCAAAGTGTTTGTTTATGATTATGACCGATTTGATGCAGGAAAGATGCTGGAAAAATTAACTTATCATGGTGTAACAACCTTTTGTGCCCCTCCAACTATCTACCGATTCTTAATCCAAGAAGATATTTCGGGTTATGATTTTTCAAAACTTAAATATGCTGTTACCGCTGGTGAACCATTAAATCCGGAGGTTTATAATCGATTTTATGAATTAACAGGACTTAAGCTGATGGAAGGCTATGGACAGACAGAATGTGTGGTTTGTATTGCTAATTTTCCCTGGATGGAACCGAGACCAGGATCCATGGGCAAGCCATGTCCAAAATATGATATACTGCTCATGAACGATGAAGGTAATCTTTGTGATGTGGGTGAGGAAGGAGAAATCGTTATCAAAACATCTGAAGCCAAGCCACCAGGTTTATTCCAAGGATATTATAAGGAGGAAAAACGAACAGAAAAAGTTTGGCACGATGGATATTACCATACAGGGGACACTGCTTGGATGGATGAAGACGGATATTACTGGTTCGTTGGGCGAAACGATGATATGATAAAAAGCTCAGGCTATCGTATAGGTCCATTTGAAGTTGAAAGTGCAGTTATATCTCACCCATCTGTATTAGAATGTGCAATAACTGGTGTTCCCCACTCTGTCAGAGGCCAAGTGGTTAAAGCTACTATTGTACTAACTAATAATTATAAAGCTTCTGATGAACTGGCAAAAGAAATTCAGGACCATGTTAAACAAGTTACTGCGCCTTATAAGTACCCTAGAGTCATTGAATTTGTTGAAGAATTGCCAAAAACAATCAGTGGTAAAATTCGGCGGGTTGAAATCAGAGAAAAAGACCAAGGGCAATGAAAAACTGATATGTTTCGATTTTTTTGTTTTTAACATACACTGTCCTTTTTTTATTTTTTGGAATAATGAATTGGAGATCAACATTGATTTTAGATATTAGAATAAGATATTGTAATTGAAGACTTTAAGGATGAAGTAGATCATGACTAGAAAAAAGAAAGAACCATATCCAGTTTTTAACCAACTGGAATGTAAGGCTTGTGAACGCTGTATAATAGCATGTCGTCAACATGTCCTTAAAATGAGTGATGAAGTAAATGAACGAGGTTATCACTACGCAGAATATACAGGTAATGGATGTAATGGCTGTGGGGACTGCTATTACACTTGTCCAGAGCCACTGGCGGTGGAAGTTCACATACCCCTCAGAAAAAAAGTAAAGGCCAAAACTAATCCTAGAAATAAACAAAGGTGAAAAAGAGGAGAACAAATGACTATCCAATTAATAAAAGGTAACACTGCTGTTATAATAGGTGCAATGTATGCTGGCTGTGATTGCTTCTTCGGATATCCCATAACTCCTGCTTCAGAAGTATTACACGAAGCCTCACTATACTTTCCCAAGGTGGGTCGCACATTTGTCCAAGCGGAATCAGAGGAAGCCTCTATTAACATGGTTTACGGAGCAGCTGCAGCAGGTCATAGGGTAATAACTGCATCTTCAGGTCCTGGAATCAGTCTTATGCAGGAAGGAATGTCATTTCTGGCCGGAGCAGAACTTCCCTGTGTTATTGTAGACATTATGCGTGCAGGTCCCGGTCTTGGGAATATTGGGCCAGAACAATCTGATTATACTCAATTAGTTAAAGGAGGAGGTCATGGAAACTACCGAAACATAGTACTAGCTCCTAATTCTGTGCAGGAGATGTGTGACTTTACTATGAAGGCATTCCATTTGGCTGATAAATACAGAAACCCTACAGTGGTCTTGGCGGATGGAGTGTTAGGACAAATGGTAGAAAGGCTTAATTTTCCATCTAAGTCTATCAAACCAGTATTTGATGAATCTTGGGCGGTTAGAGGCAACAAAAATACTAGGAAAAACTTGGTAACAAGTATTTTTCTTGATTTTGATCAATTAGAAGACTTTAACTATAGACTTCAGGATAAATACTTGGAAATAATGGAGAATGAAGTGGACTTTGAGGAATACATGATGGATGATGCTCAGATAATTTTAGTGGCCTATGGAATTAGCAGCCGCGTAGCCCGTTCAGCAGTGGATTATGTTAGAAAAGAGGGAATTCGGGCAGGATTATTCCGTCCCAAGACATTATTTCCATTTCCTTCAAAAAAACTCAATGAAATTGCTATTAAAACAGAATGCAAATTTTTATCAGTGGAAATGAGTAATGGTCAGATGAAAGAGGACATAACATTAGCAATAGGATGCCTTCGCCCGGTTGAACTGGTTAACAGGATGGGAGGAAACCTCATAGATCAAAAAACCATAATTGATAAAATACATGAAATGGCAGGGGGTATCTAAATGTCAGGACACGGAAAAACCCAGAAAAATGGCCTTTACTATGAGACAACAGTGGAAGAAAAGATTATCCAGAAACCCAAATCCATCCTTAAGGAATATCCACGTAAAGGGGGTAGTGCACCTACGGCTACTCATTACTGTCCTGGTTGTGGCCATGGTATACTTCATAAACTCATAGGGGAGGCTATTGATGATTTAGGAATTCAGAACCGCACAGTAATGGCCAGTCCAGTTGGATGCGCAGTTTTCGCCTACTATTACTTTGACTGTGGTCATGTACAAGTGGCCCATGGTCGTGCCCCAGCAGTGGGAACAGGCCTATCACGTGCTGAAGAAGATGCAGTGGTGATACTTTACCAGGGAGATGGAGATTTAGCGTCTATAGGATTAAATGAAACTATTCAAGCTGCAAACCGTGGGGAAAAGATGGCCGTATTTTTCGTAAACAACACAGTTTACGGTATGACTGGAGGGCAAATGGCACCCACCACCCTAGTGGGAGAAGTCACTGTAACTTGTCAAAGTGGTAGAGATCCCCGCTACACTGGTTACCCTTTGCACATGTCTGAATTACTGGACAATCTGGATGCACCTGTTTTTATTGAGAGAGTAGCTGTTTCAGATCCCAAAAATATTCGAAAAGCTAAAATAGCGGTTAAGAAAGCCCTTGAAGTGCAAAAAAATGGTAAAGGATATGCTTTTGTGGAAGTACTTTCACCATGTCCAACTAACCTTAGAATGGATGCTCAAGGATGCGAAGATTTTGTCAATCAAGAAATGAGTAAAGAATTCCCAATTAGAAATTTTAGGGACCGTAGAAAGGATGCTAAACCTCTCTGCAGGGCTAGCAGCGATTTTTCACAAGAAGCTCTGGACAACATCTTTGAAGTAAAGAAAGACACATCTTGGGAAGCTCGGGACGATCCGTCTTTCGCTCGAAAAGTGGTTAGGATTGCTGGTTTTGGAGGTCAAGGTGTTTTGAGCATGGGACTTACACTTGCTCAAGCTGCTTGTAATGATCAAAGGCATGTTTCTTGGTATCCTGCCTATGGGCCCGAACAACGAGGAGGAACTTCGGATTGTACTGTGGTAATTTCCGGAGAAACCATAGGTTCACCAGTAATACAAATTTCAGACATTCTTGTAGCTTTAAACAGGCCTGCACTTGAGAAATTTGCTACAAAAGTTAAAAAAGATGGATTAATTCTATTTGACAAGCGCATATCTCGTTTTAAGGATGTTGAAGGGTTTGTGCCCAAAGGTTTAAGGGCAATTGCAGTACCAGCCCGAAAATTGGCCAAGGCACATGGTGTGCCAAGAGCTGCAAACACTGTAATGTTAGGAGTGCTCATGGCGATGGGAGTGACCAACCTTCCGGAAAATGTTTTTAAAGAGGCTATTAAACATACTTTCCATAAAAAACCTAAACTGATAAACGTGAATCTAGAAATACTCGAAACAGGTGTTCAATGGGCTCAAGAGAACCTTGAACTATAATTTGAAGGCAATACGCTTAGAAATAGTTTGAATTTTATTAGGAAAATTATCAAGGTTTACTTGGCACTGCTATATAATATCTCATAGTCTAAAAAAGTCCATAAAAATCCATATTGAGGTTATTTTAGCAGTTTGACGTATTGTTTATCATTTTTCCCTTTAATATCATTTGAGTGAATTCTTTTTCCCATTTTTTTTTATTTCATCAAATATTAAATATAAAATTTTAAGTTAATCGAGTAACAAATTAATCTCAAAGTTAATTATTGGATAAAATTAAAGTGAGTGGTTAAAGGGGTGTAAATAACTGTATATGTTGTAGGGGTGAATTTATGACTTTTTTATCCAAAAAAGATAATGTTTCTGTGGTTATTTGTGGTGAAGCAGGTCAGGGAATTCAGACTGTAGAGACAATCTTGGTTCAAGCTCTTAAACGTAGTGGTTACCATATTTTTTCTACCAAGGAGTATATGTCGAGGGTTAGAGGTGGTTACAATTCTACACAGATAAGAGTTTCCTCTCACAGAGTTTCTTCATATGTTAATAGAATCGACATACTTTTTGTGCTAAGTTCAGGTGCTATAAAACATCTTGAAGATAAAATATCTCCAGATACATTCATAATCGGAGATCCAGAACACTTTAAATCTATAAAAGAGAACAATACCCAAGAATTTCAACATAGGGATCATCCAGGAGTTAATGAACAGTATCATTTTTTGGAGATTCCCCTAATACAAACTGCTCAAGAAATGGGGGGCCTAATATTTGCTAATGTTGTTGCGGCAGGTATCTTATCTTGTATTTTAAACGTTCCTAAAAAGATGTTTAATAGGATCATCCATGATATTTTCGCACGCAAAGGTGATGAGATACTTCAAAAGGATTTAAAGGCAGGAAAAAAAGGTTATGATCTTGGCAGGGAATTAATGGATTCTGAATCAGGAAAAATTCAATTATCACTTTCTGTGAACTCAAAAATAAAAGATGAATTGTTGATAAATGGTACTGATGCTGTAGGGTTTGGGTGTCTGGCTGGAAATTGTAAATTCATGTCATCATATCCTATGACTCCATCCACACCTTTACAGGAATTTTTGGCAGCCCATTCTCATGATTTTGAACTCGTATATGAACAAGCAGAAGACGAAATTGCAGCTATTAATATGGCTGTAGGCGCATCATATGCAGGCGCTCGAAGCATTGTAGCCACCTCGGGAAGTGGATTTGCTCTTATGGAAGAAGGAGTGGGCTTGGCAGGGATGATAGAAACTCCTGTTGTTATTTATATAGGTCAAAGGCCGGGCCCAGCAGTGGGACTTCCCACCCGCACCAGTCAGGAAGATTTAAACTTGGCATTATATTCAGGAACAGGAGAGTTTCCCAAGATCATATTTGCACCAGGAAAACTGGAAGACGCATTTACATTAACCCAGAAAGCATTTAACTTGGCTGAAAAATATCAAATCCCAGTATTTATCCTTTCAGATCAGTACTTCGCTGATTGCTATTATAACATACCCTCACTACCTGTTGATGATATTAAGAATGAAAATCATCTTATTAAAACACCTCCAGAATACAAAAGATACCTAATAACTCATGATGGAATAACTCCTAGGGGAATACCTGGATATGGGGAAGGACTGGTGGTTGTTGATTCTGATGAACATGATGAAGAAGGACATCTAACTGAAGACTTGGTTATAAGGAAGAAGATGGTTGATAAAAGATTGAAAAAAATGGAAAATATGAAGAATGATGTCATTCCGCCTGATTTAGAAGGACCAACTAATTACAACAATCTTGTTATTGGCTGGGGCTCCACCTACTGGCCCATAATGGAGGCTTTAGAAAACATCAGAACAACACATCCTGATTATAAGATCAGCTTCCTTCATTTTAAACAAATTTATCCTTTCCACAGAAGTGTTTCAGGATATTTGGAAAAGGCAGATGACGTGATCATATTCGAAAATAATGCCCAAGGACAAATGGCTAACCTCATTAAGCTTGAAACTGGTTTTG
The DNA here is from genome assembly GCA_012838205.1 of Methanobacterium sp. Classification (NCBI taxonomy): domain Archaea; kingdom Methanobacteriati; phylum Methanobacteriota; class Methanobacteria; order Methanobacteriales; family Methanobacteriaceae; genus Methanobacterium; species Methanobacterium sp. The sequence goes on along the minus strand of DUPR01000046.1, from coordinate 40,664 downwards.
AAATACAAGAAAAGATTCTTAAATATGATGGTATGCCATTTTCTGTAGAGGAAGTGGAAGAAAAGATTAAAAAATTCATGGGTATTAGTATTAATAATAATGGGGATAGGGGGGTGTTATAATGAAACTGAAAGATTTTAACATGCCTCATGCAGATGTGGCATGGTGTCCGGGGTGTGGTAATTTTTCTATATTACGCAGCCTCAAGAAAGCACTTGCTGATCTTGAAATTCCACCTGAGAATTTGGTTTTTGTATCAGGAATAGGGCAAGCTGGCAAACTCCCACATTATATCCGAGGTAATGTATTCAATGGATTGCATGGAAGGTCATTATCTCCTGCTACGGGAATAAAAGCAGTTAACCCTGAATTAACAGTCATTGATATTAGTGGAGATGGATGTATGTATGGAGAAGGTGGAAATCACTTCATGCACACCATAAGGCGCAACCCCGATATCACTAACTTAGTTCATAATAACATGGTATATGGTCTCACCAAGGGACAAGCATCGCCAACAAGCCAAAAAGATTTTAACACGCCTTTACAAGTTCAAGGAGTATTTTTAGAGCCATTTAATCCATTAGGGGTAGCTATTGCTCTTGATGCGTCATTTGTGGCCAGGGCTTACAGTGAAGACCGTAAACAAACCATTGAAATTTTTAAATCGGCCATAAAACATAAAGGATACGCACTGGTGGACATATTTCAGCCATGTGTCACCTTCAATCGGGTGAATACAAAAAACTGGTTTAGGGAACATACTTATTACTTGGAGGATGATCACGATCCTCTAGACAGATCCATGGCATTCAACCGAGCTATTGAAACTGGAGAATATCCTTTAGGAGTTTTTTACATGAACCCCAATAAAAAAACATTTGAAAAGAATTTAAACGTTTACTCAAAGAAAAAAACACCATTATTCCAAAGAACAATTGATATAAATCAAATCAAAGCTCTAATAGACAGTAAAAGATGATGTGTGAATACATATTGTTTATTATTATGGTTAGTTTCGGAATCATTAGTTAACGTATTAAAAAAAGTTATAGGTGGAAAATGAAAAAATTAAGAATATTATCATGGAACGTAAATGGGATCAGGGCTGTGCATAGAAAAGGGTTCTTGCAATGGTTTATGAAAGATAAACCTGATATTTTATGCATTCAAGAGACTAAAGCACATCGTAAACAGTTTCCATCAGATATTAGGAGCATTAATGGTTATCAGACATATATTTCAGAGGCAGAACGAAAGGGGTACAGTGGTGTGGCAACGTTTACTAATAAAAAGCCCGAAAAAGTTCGAAATGGGTGGGGGATACCCAAATTTGATCGTGAAGGTCGAACTTTAATCACTGATTATGGGGATTTTGTACTATTCAATATTTATTTTCCCAACGGAAAAATGTCCGAAGAGAGACTTCAATACAAATTAGACTTTTATGATTCATTTTTAGAATATGCAGACACACTCAAAGATGACGGGCGTAATATAATAGTTTGCGGTGATGTCAACACAGCTCACAAAGAAATTGACTTAGCAAGACCCAAGGAAAATAAGAAAGTCTCTGGTTTTTTACCTATTGAAAGGGAATGGATTGATCGCTTTTTAAGTCATGGTTATGTGGACACATTCCGGGAATTTAACCATGAACCTGATAATTACACTTGGTGGAGTTATCGTACACGGGCAAGAGATCGAAATGTTGGATGGAGATTGGACTACTTCTTCGTGAACCAAGAATTCATGGAACGTGTAGAAAATTCATACATTTTGTCTGAAGTCATGGGTTCTGATCACTGTCCTGTGGGAATAGACTTAAAATTAGATGATTAAACTATCAATAAATAAATTCAACTAAAAATTATAGGAAAGTTCATGCAATAGGAAATCATATAGACGGAAACCAAATAAACTATATATCTTGGTGGATTAAATGGACAAATTTGAGGAAAAATTACAAGTTTTTGCAAGGAAAGGTCTGTCGGAAGAAGAAGTTGAAAAGAAAATTTTAGATGAAATGGGAGACGAATGCATTTGTCCAGATTGCCCAATGTTCAACCAGTGTGCCAAAGAAAAGTATGAGGGACTTTACTGTATTTTAGGCAAATCAGAATGTACTCTAGAAGAGGATGAATGCATATGTCCTGATTGTGAAGTTGTGGAAGATTTAGATCTTAAATATGATCTTTACTGTATCAAAGGATCTGAAAAAGAATTAAGGGAATAAATTCATAATCTCAGAACAACTTTGATAATCCCTAAAAATAATTTATATTATTACTATCAAAAAATAAAGAAACTCTTAATAGTCTTCGAGAATTGTGTTAGGGGACTAAAATAAAAATTAGATTTATTAGACAGAATTTCAGCAATCTAAAATTTTGGCATGCAACACTGTAATTTTTAGTTTTCGTAATTTAATTTATCTAAAAAAAGATTTGAGGGATGTTATGAGTTATCATGGATTAGCTAAAAATTTTTTAGAATCACAGGGAATATCAATTGGAGACATTATATCCATAAAAAAAGAGGGCATAGAATATAAGGGTATGTTATTAGACCGAGTAGAAGATGCTGATGAATTCCATATTGTGTTAAAGTTAGATAATGGATATAATATTGGTGTTGCCATAGATAAAGCTGAAATAAATCTTATAAACAAAGGAAAACGGTCAAAAATTGATCATTCTCCAATGGATATGCAGAAAGATCCAAAACTGATGAATATATCCATTATATCCACAGGAGGTACCGTTGCATCTCTTATTGACTATAAAACAGGAGCGGTACATCCTGCATTCACTGCTGATGATCTTCTTAGAGCCACTCCGGAGCTTATGGATGAAGCTAACATTCAGGGAAAGGCGATCATGAACATATTAAGCGAGAATATGAAACCGGAAAATTGGGTTCAATCAGCCCGATCAGTGGTAGATGAGATAAATAATGGTGCTGATGGAGTAGTAGTAGCTCATGGAACTGATACAATGCACTACACATCGGCTGCACTTAGTTTCATGATTGATTCTACAGTTCCAATTATTATTACCGGTGCTCAAAGAAGTTCCGACCGACCATCATCTGACGCATTTTTTAATCTCATGAGTTCAGTCGTTGCTGCTAAATCTGATATTGCAGAGGTAATGATCTGCATGCACGCCACTGAAAGCGACAACAAAGCCCATTTACATCGTGGAACAAAAGTTCGCAAGATGCACACTAGTCGTCGTGACACCTTCACCAGTATTAACAGCAATCCACTAGCACAAGTGCAAGATGGGAAGATAAAAATCATTGACACAAATTATCCATACCGAAAACGAAACCAAACATCATTAACGTTAAATGACTCATTTGAACCAAAAGTCGCATTCATAAAGAGTTATCCAGGCATTACTAGTGAATTAATTGATTATCATATTGATAAAGGATACAAAGGAATGTTGTTAGAGGGAACTGGTTTGGGGCACTGTCCAGATCATCTCCTCCCCCCCATTAGGAGAGCGGTGGATGAAGGAGTACATGTTGTTATGTCATCTCAGTGTTTATACGGTCGAACCAACTTGAATGTGTACAGTACTGGGCGCAAACTTCTATCTGCTGGAGTAATACCTGTTGGTGATATGTTACCTGAGACAGCCTACGTAAAACTAGCATGGGTTTTAGGACAATCTGTAAATAAGGAAGAAGTCAAAAACATGATGTTAACTAACCTTAAAGGGGAATTCGAAGTTAAATCATCCTCAAAATACTTCTCAAGGGATTATGGGGAATAGAATGACTATGGTGATTGATATGGATGAAAAAATGGATTACAATGAACTGGGTCTCATGATGGGTCTAGAAATACATCAACAGCTCGACACGAAAACAAAACTATTCTGCCCTTGTGAATGTGAATTAACTGATAAAAAACCTGACTACAATGTTTTACGGCATCTCAGGCCGACTCAAAGTGAATTAGGAAAAATTGATCGGGCTGCATTTGAAGAATCTCGACGAAAACTCACATTTATCTACGATGCCTATCCTCAGCACACTTGTCTGGTGGAAACAGATGATGAACCACCGCACCCTCTAAATCAGGAGGCACTGGAAATTGGCCTTGTAATAGCATCACTTTTAAACATGCAAGTAGTGGATGAATTCCATACCATGCGAAAACAAGTGATTGATGGAAGTAACACCGGTGGGTTTCAGAGAACTGGATTAGTGGCTAGTAATGGATATTTGGAAACACCTTATGGTAGGGTAGTTATTGAAAATCTGTGTTTAGAGGAGGACGCTGCGCGTAGGATGGGTCAGAGGAAAGGCAAGGTAGAATTTCGTCTTGATAGGCTGGGCATACCTCTTCTGGAGATAACCACGGATCCATCCATGCGTGAACCTGAACAAGTAAGGGAAGTGGCCTATCAGATCGGTCAGGTATTGCGTAGCACAAAGGTAAAACGTGGATTAGGGACCATTCGCCAAGATTTGAATATATCGATAAGAGATGGAGCTCGAATTGAAATAAAAGGTGTACAAGACTTGGATTCCATGCCATTAATGGTAGAAAATGAGGTTAAACGTCAATTAAAACTTTTAAAAATACGTGAAAAGCTTCAAGAACGTAAAGCTCATGTTGAAGAAGAAATTTATTATTTAGAAGAGATATTTCGCGGAACAGAATCAGATATAATAAAAAATGCCCTTAAAAAGAATGGAAAGGTTTTAGCCATAAAATTAAAAGGGTTCAAGGGATTAATAGGTAAGGAATTACAACCTAACCGTAGGTTTGGAACTGAACTGGCGGGGTATGCGAAAAAAATGGGTGTAGCAGGAATATTCCACACCGATGAACTTCCGGCATATGGTATAACTCAAGCAGATGTGAAGCAAATTAATAAAGTCATGGATATCCGGGAAAATGATGCTTTCATCTTGGTGGCAGATGACGAAGAAAAAGCTAGAAATGCCATGCTAGAAGTGCAAAGACGAGCTAAAATGGCGATAGAAGGTGTTCCTGAAGAAACTAGGAAGGCACTTGATGATGCTAATACTGAATATCTCCGGCCATTACCTACTGCCAGCAGGATGCATGTTGAAACTGATATCCCTTCACAAGTTATATCCAAAAAACTCTTGAATCGTGTACAAGCAAACCTTCCGGAACTTCCTGAAGATAAAAAAGCACGTATTATTGCGGAATATAATTTAAGCGAGGATCTGGCAAGTCAACTAGTCAAGCAAGATAGGGTTCAGCAATTTGAGGAAATTGTGGCAGAATGTTCTGTTGAACCCACTACAGTTGCTTCTGTACTGGCTTACACTCTAAAAGAACTTAAAAGGGAAGGGTTAGACGTTGACAATCTCCACCATAATAATATTTTAGAAACTTTCTATCTCCTCAAACAGGGTAAAATTTCCAAAGAAGCAGTTTCAAACGTTTTAGCCGGAGTTTTAAAGGATAATTCACATCCAGAAGAAGTTGCAAATAATTTGGATTTGATGATGCTTTCAGAAGAGGATGTAGCGAATATAATTAAGAGAATTGTTTCTTCTAATGAGGGCTTAGTTAGGGAAAGGAATATGGGATCCATGGGACCCCTCATGGGGATGGCAATGAAAGAACTTAAGGGTAAAACTGATGGAAAACTGGTAAATAAACTTGTTAAGGAAGAAATAGAGAAATATCTAAAGTGAAGGGTATAAAGTGAAGGGTAGATTGTGGTGAAAGATATGGTGGAAGAATTTGATCTGATTATTGTTGGAGGAGGGCCAGCAGGATTAACTGCCGGAATTTATGCTGGTAGGCAGGGAATGAAAACCATCATACTGGAAATGATGGTTGGTGCTGGTTCTGGGTATATGGTCCCTCTTATGGAGAATTATCCGGGGTTTGATTTGATTTCTGGGAAGGATTTGCTGGAAAAAATGAGAAAACAGGTTGAAAAACGTGTTCCCATAGCGAACATGGAAGAAGTCAAAGAAATTATAAAAAATGATTGGGGGTATGTTACTGTCAAAACCTCTAAAGGCACATATAAAACTAAGTCTGTTATAATATCCACGGGAAGTCGTCACAGAAGACTCAAAGTACCGGGTGAGATAGATTTTGTTGGTCGTGGAGTTTGTTATTGTGCTACTTGTGATGGGCCATTATATTCAGACAAGGATGTTGCGGTAATAGGGGGTGGAAATGCTGCAGTCCAAGAATCAATTTATCTAAAAAGTTTAGGCTGCAAGGTCACAATAGTCCATCGAAGGAACAAATTAAGGGCTGAAAAATATCTTCAGGAAAAATTAGATGAAAATGACATCCCTATTATATGGGATTCCGTAGTTGAACGGATAAACGGAGATAAAAACGTGGATAGTGTAACACTTCGCAACATCAAAACAGAAAAGAGAAATAAACTACATGTAGATGGTATATTTATTGCAATTGGTGAGGAACCCCTTAGTAAAGTTGCACAAAATGCAGGTGTTGAAGTTGATGGCAATGGTTATATCATCACTGACAAATTTCAAAGGACAAATATATCTGGAATGTATGCAGCTGGTGACATCACTGGTGGGATTAAACAATGGGTTGTAGCTTGTGCTGAAGGTGCAGTGGCAGCAATTTCAGCATATAATGATACAATAAACTGAAAACCTATTTCCCAATTCAATTTGTCATTCAACCTATTTATAGAATTTTAACATGAAACAAAATATTTTATTCGGCCCAGCAGGAAATCCAATTGGTTTCAATGGCCAAACTGTTGAAGTATGTGGTTACATTCGTGAATTAGGATTGGACGCTTACGAATACCAAGCCACATACGGAGTACGTATTCAGAAACAATCTGCCCTTAAATTGAAAAAGAATGCTAAAAAAAATGATATTAAGGTTTCAATGCACGCTCCATATTATATCAATTTATCAGCGCAGAAGGACGATGTTTTAGAAAGATCTATTGATAGGCTGGTTCAATCAGCCCGTGCTGCAGAATGGATGGGAGCGTATAGAATTGTTTTTCACCCTGGGTTTTATACAAAATTCACTCCTCAAGAGGCTCTTAATCGATGTAAGTTCGCAATTTCAAAATTAATGGATGATCTTGATTCTCTAGGAATTAAAAATTTCACTTTTGCCCCTGAAACTACCGGAAAAAGGTCACAACTAGGAAATTTAGATGAAATCATAGATATTTGTGATTCATTTGATAATTTTTCACCAACAATTGACTTTGCACATTTACATGCCAGAGGCAGAGGCTGTATTAAAGAATTAGATGATTATTTTAAAATATTAAGGAAATTAGAGGATGTCCTGGTGGATGTTGGTAAAAAAGTTCAACCTCTACATTGCCATTTCACCAAGATCGAGTACACAGATGCCGGTGAGAGAAAACATCATGTTTTGAATGAAACTGAATTTGGCCCACCATTAGACTTATTGTTGGAAACACTTATTGAATGTGGTTGGTATGCTACTATAATTTGTGAAACTCCTTTTCTGGAAAGAGATGCTCTTATAATGAAGCAAAAATACCAAAATTTACTTTAGAATAAATCTGATAATGAATACTATTTTCAAATTTAACAATAAAAAAGGTGACTAATTTATAAATATCTGTTAATATTCCTTTTCATTATTAATTAATTATTGAACATTAAATGAATTATGAGAATCTTTTGATAAAGTATTGATAAAGTATATATTGGTTTAAACAAAATATTACTCGGAATACTGGGTGGTTTAATGGGAGAGCAAGTTGGGTTCAATTTCTTGGATAATGCAGATTGTTCAAGTGATACAGAATTATTAGAGTTTGTTCATGATGTAATCGAAGAAAACGTGTTAATTAATCTCATTAACAAGTTTATCGACGAAGATGCGGACTATTTGAAAGTAAAAGAACGGGAAATTAGATGGTTAGCGGCTAAAGCAAGATTTAGGGCTATTCAAGATTAAATTCAAGATTAATATTCATATTTTGAAGTAGATTTAGTATTCAGTCTATAATTCTGAATTTATATTATGCAGAAGTTATGATCTGTGGACACTGGAAAAATTACATGCTAGATCCATTTTGCATTTTTATTGGATGACAAAACGGCATGCTTTATCTCCCAAGGCATAACATGCAGTTTCCAAAACTTTTACCTTTTCCTGGTTGTATGAACTGAATAATGATTCTAATATTCCGCTATCAAATGCACAGGCAGGTCGTCCTAAATAAGGAAGGCCACTGCATTCGAAACAATCGGTTACACTTATGGTAATTGGTTTTAAACTATGAATCTTTATAGATCCCAAGTTGTGGGTTTTCCAGAATTGAGCAATATTAGAAAGAAAAGTAGACTGATCCGGATCTTTCACTTTTTCGTATAAAGCATCTCCAACTTTTAAACCAGCTTCATAAAGTATTGGATCTATGTCAACTCCTTGATTTAATAGAGAAATCCTCAGGGTGTGGAAGATGAGTCTAAAAAATTCAAAAGGTTCATTTTCACTGGCAATGTACCTCTGGATATAAGCTGAAATATCTTCTTGAAGTTTTTGGCGATGTAATTTTCCAATATACCCTGATTGGATGTAAAATATCTTTTTACGAGCATCTTCAGGGTCAACACGGGAGTTAATTATCCCATCACGGCTCATTGCTTTAAGATGACTTGATACAGTGGATTTTGCACGGCCTGAAAGCTTCACAATTTCATCAAAGCTCAAATCACCATTTCTCAACATTGATAGGATTTTCACTCTAACAGGGCTTTTAATAGCCAACACACCTTCAGGAGTTGCAAAAAGTTCTATTTGGCTGTTATCTGGTGGTTTTGAAGGTTTTATTTCGTTTTCTTTCACATTATTTACCATTTTTTTAATCCTTGTGGAGATTTTTCAGGTATTGCAGATTAGCTGTAATTATTGGCCTCTTTCGCAACGAAAGCACGTGTCGGTCTTTCTATCAGTTTTAAAAGTCTTACCGCATTTTTTACAAGTAACATCGCGTAAAGATGACTTTTTATCAATTATTTCAAGGGCACAGGAACATTTCCAACCCATTTTCCCTTTCAATGCTTGTTCAAATGCTTTATCCTCATCAATAACTTTTTTCGACAATTTATCATCTCTTTTAAAGTTTTATAATAATCTGGTATTTTCAGTGGGTCTAGGTACTTTAACAACCAAGAATCGAAGTGTTTGATCGCTCTCATTATACCAGCAGTGAGGTATACGGGCAGGACTATCAATTAGTGTATCTCTAGTGACCTGTTTCTTCTCATCACCTATCTCAACAATGCCAACACCTTCTAAAACATAGAAAAATACATCGACAGGGGTGATGTGTTTTTTGAGAGATTCTCCTGGCTCAAGTTTGATATGAACAGCTTGTGCATTTTCGGTATCGTACAATTTTCGTACATCTACCTTGTGTGGAGTGTCTGCGATTGGGGTTTCATCTTTTTTTACTACTTTCATTTGATACATCCCTTTATTGTTTAGTTACTAATTTAATCAATTATGATGTAACTATTCCCCTAAAATTTAAAATCCTGAATTAAGAAAAAGTGGAAATAGGGTAACATAATTACCCCATGATGGCTTTTATATCTTCTTCTGGATCTCCAATTGGCGTTAAACCATACTTTTCTACTAAAACATTAAGAATATCGTCATTTGCCCAGCCAGGTATTATTGGTCCGATATACATGTTTTTAATGTCTAGTGCGAGCAAACTCCATAGTATTGCCACTGCTTTTTGCTCCATCCAGCTTAAAACCAAGGTTAATGGCAATTCATTGAGTTCAACACCGAATAGTTCAGTTAAAGCTACAGCAATATCTACGGCGACTATGGCATCATTACATTGTCCTAGATCAATTAAGCGGGGTACTCCTTCAATGTCTCCTAGATCCAAATCATTGAATCGGTATTTTCCGCAAGCAAGAGTGAGTACCACAGCTTCTTGTGGGAGTTTTTCAACGAATTCTCTGTAGTATTTGGCTTGTGGTTTCGGAGAGTCACATCCTCCAACCAAGATAAATTGTTTTATTTTTCCAGCTTCTACCAATTCTTTGATTTTAGGTGCAAGAGATAGGACTGTGGAGGCCCCAAATCCAGTTGTTAATACAGTATCACGGGGTTCATCATCCAATTCTGGCAATTCTAGTGCTTTTTCAATTACAGGGGTGAAATCGTTGTCGTCTATGTGTTGAACTCCGGGTAACTGAGCTACACCACTGGTGAACATTCTTTCTTTGTATTCATCTTTTGGTAAGAGTACACAGTTGGAAGTTCCCAGAATAGCTACAGGATATTTGGAAAAGGTCTGTTTTTGGTCAAACCATGGTCCTCCCAGTTGTCCTACTAAGTGTTTGTATTTTTTAAGTCCGGGATATCCATGGGCTGGTAACATTTCCGAGTGAGTGTATACATTGATACCTTTTCCTTCAGTCTGTTTCAAGAGATCTTCTAAGTTTTTGAGGCTGTGTCCGGTCACCACAATTCCAGGACCTTTAATTGATCCTACTGGTACTTCAGTTGGTTCTGGTTCGCCGTAAGTTTCGATGTGAGCTTTTTTTAGAAGTTGCATAGTTTTGATATTCATTCGTCCTGCTTCCAAGGCTAGTTCAACCAGGTCCTCAGCGTTGAAGTTAACGTTGGTCAGTGTAGAGAAGAAACCTTTCTCTAGGAAGGCATCTACCTCATCATCAGTATATCCTAACTCACGGGCGTGGTATAAATAGGCTGATATTCCCTTTATGGCGAATAACAAGTTGTCTTGTAGCCTAGCCACTGTGGGTTGTTTTCCACATACTCCTACAATAGTACAACCAGTTTCACGTGCTGTTTGCGAGCACTGGTAACAAAACATGTCTAATGCTTCTTTTTTATCCATTTTATCTCCTCCTTGGTCATCTTCTTTAAATACTCCTGGTTTTTTAATTAAATCAACAAATCCCATATTATTTCCTCCAATTTGGAACAAGTTTATTCATTTTTTGGGGTTTTCGTATATGCTAAATTTGTTTTACAAATGCCGAATAGTTCTGCATATATCGAATGTTCTATTGTAGTAGAACAAAATATTTAAAGGTTTTGGTATCCTTTTCACTATAAAAAAATTGGCCAATATCTGGGTGAATATCCATTTGATTAACGATAAAAGATTGAATAAATCTTGAATATTCTTTAAAAAAGTTAAAATCATTGTTATTATAAGGATTATCTCTGGAACTCGGTCAAATTTACAAATTTTTAAATATAATTATTTTTCTAATATTTTCAGTGATTATATGGCTATAAAGGAAATAGTTATTGATTCTTTGAAATATCCGCTTTCAGACTGGAAGAAAATTTTGACATTGGGAATTATTATATTTGCAATTAGTCTTGCAAGAAGCAGTGATTATTTGGGGGTAACAAATGTTGTAATTTACCGATTATTTATCATTGCAGGGTTTATTATAGGATTTTTTGTCAACGGGTATTTATTTAGAATTTTAAAATCATCTTTAGATGATGTGAACGAACTACCAAAATTTGACAATTGGATTGAAATGTTACGAGATGGTTTAAAGATTTACTTGGTAGCATTAGTCTACATCCTCCCTGCTATCTTAATTTTGCTTCATTCAATGTTTTTAATGACCTCGTCATTTCCAGAAGTTCTTTCTATGTATGGCATAGATTTTAATTCATTAATTATAGATAATATTATACAGTCACAAGTAGGGGAGTTTTTCCTTTTTTCTGCTGGTAGTTTATCTTTTATTTCTAGTTTTATGCCTATCTATTCTACTGCGGGAATTATATATTTGGTTGTAATAGTTCCCCTGTTTTTAATGGCATTAGCAAATATGGCAGACTACGATGGCGATCTGTTCTCAGCATTCCAATTCAGTGAAATTATAGGTGAAATAAATTATATCGGATGGGGTAACCTAATAAAATGGTATTTGACAGTATTTTTTATCTTCAATTTGTTGTTTGCCGTGCCCGCTTTGATTCGGTTTTTAAGCCATTTTAATAGGGAATTAGGGGGATTTATTGTGTGGGGATTGTCTTCCTTGATTTGGTTACCCTATTTATACATATTCTTTATCAGATCGGTGGCGTTGATCTATCTATCAGAATAGCATCTTAAAGATAATCATTCCTTTTTTCCCTGACAATAGATCAAGAATTATATATATTTAACAAAAAGCTCTTTAATAACCTACATCAAATATAATTTTAACATGAATTTAGTTTTTATACTTCCCCGCTTTAGTCAAATTTTTATTAGAATCAATAAAATTTTAATGTGATATTTTGAAACACAATAACATTACTAATGATCCTATTGTATCCGAGAAAAAGACTTCCGCTGGTCTTGAGGACTCTGGAAAAGAAACAAAGATGGTTGTACTCCAATCCATTGGATACCCATTTTTGTGTAACTTGGTGGAGAATCCAAAAATAGAAATATTTGACAATGAACTTTTTGAGTTATACGCCCGAGAACAATGGGTCGGGTACAAGGTCAAGGAAGGATCATTCCTTTTTGACCAAAAATTATTACCAGATTTTGCTTTTAAAGTGATAAAAGCCCATCCCGATGACTCAAGGATAACCAAAAACACCTCCATCCTCCTCATGGAGGTGGAAGAGGTTCGGGAAATTAAAAAAATTGAGAGCAACCTCAAAATCACTGATGTTATAGGTCAGGAAAGAGCCAAAACCAAGTGCAAAATCATAACACGATACTTACAGGAACCAGAGAGTTTTCAGGAATGGGCACCTAACAATGTTTTATTCCATGGAACACCAGGTACAGGAAAAACAATGCTGGCAAAATCTTTGTCTAATGAGCTTCAAGTACCTCTTTTCCTGGTTAAGGCCACAAGTCTCATAGGGGAACACGTGGGGGATGGAGCACGCCAAATACACGAACTTTTCGAGGCTGCAGTTGCTTGCTCACCCTCAGTTATTTTCATAGATGAGATAGATGCCATCGGCCTCGACCGCCGGTATCAGTCCCTCAGGGGAGATGTTTCCGAAGTGGTGAATGCTCTTTTGACTGAGATGGATGGTATCAACCCTAACTTGGGGGTGGTAACGATTGGAGCCACTAATAATCCTCAATTGTTGGATTATGCTCTCAGAAGTAGATTTGAAGAGGAAATTGAATTTGTTCTTCCTGATAAAAATGAAAGAAGACAAATCCTTGAAATGTACGTTAATTCCATGCCCTTACCAGTTGACCAAGATCTTGGAAAACTAGCACATCTTTCCAGGGGAATGTCTGGTAGGGACATTAAAGACCGCTTACTGAAGGTAGCCCTCCACAAAGCCATCTCTGAAGATAAGGATGTTGTAACTATGGAAGACTTCCATTACGCTCTGAAACATTACAAAAAAGAAACTAATGAACCAAAGGGCATGTTTGCCTGATAGTTACATGAGCTCTTTTTATTTTAATAATTTCAAAAATGCATGGGAAATGGTTTTCCCATTTAACATGCTGCTGATAAACGTGTTGAAATTGCCATTTTTGAACTATATTAGATTTTCAGGTTTTTTTCAATGTGGCAGATTATTACTTCTGTTGGAATTCTTTTCCTAGATTGTATTCTCCACCACGGGGGTGAAGGGTCTGATGTAAAGAATAATTTAGGATAACTCTTAATTTTACAAAATGTATTGGTTTTCTGGGTCTAGATTAAATTAGATGATTATTAGATATTGTATGAATAGGGATATCTTTTAGTTACTAAGAATAATCTAAGCATGATGATTTTTTCATCAGCATTTTAAACTAAGGAATGGATTTTAATGAAGGGAAAAATGTCCAATGCTTTGCGCTACACTATCGCAAACTGGCAAAATATTCTTATATTGGGACTAATTATTTTTTTAACTGATCATTTGATTGATTTCGACATCCCATCAATAATAAAAGGAATAAATGATATCATAATTCTTATTGTTGTGGTTTTTTTATCGTTCATGGAGATAGGCTATGGTTTTCGTATTGTGGAAGAAACAGTCCAGGGTTCCAGCAAGCCCCCCAGTTTTCATAATCCATTGGATCTGTTCTGGCATGGGGTGAAGGAGAGTGTGATCTTACTCCTATATTTTATAGTGCCTCTGATTCTGGTTGTAATTGGAGTTTCAGAGTTTGAATACCTTTTAAATCTAGATTTAGGCCCTATAATTATGCAATATGCTTTATTATTTGTGATTATATTCTTTTTAGCCTTTAACATCATGTTTCAGGGGGCAGTTTTGAACATGGCCCACCATCATGGGCGTATACTTTCTGCTTTTGACTTTTCAATGGTATTCCGAAAAATACGATTGGTGGGACTGAAAAACATGCTATTGGTATCATTTATCACGGTTTTTGTCCTTTATATAATTCAACAAGTTGTTTTTGACACCATGCATGAATTGCCCTATATTGGCTCATCATTAGGAGATATTATTTCCACGGTTTTTTTTGCTCCTTTCCTAATGATATTCACCACACGTTTATTGGGACTGATTGATGTTTCAGATGGCATAGATTAATTATAATTTCCGAAAATATTTTTTGAGATGTTAAATTATAAAATAAATTTGACTATAAAAAATAGTTAATTTGATATCAAAATGATATTTATTTCATTTTTTTTTAAAAAGGAACTCAGCAGACTTTAGTACTTCTTCATTATCATTTTCTGCTGCTTCTTTAAGATTACTGATTATGTCTGAAAATACACGGTCAACCACAACTTTGGTAAGATCATCCACAATCCTTTCTTTACCCTCAATATCTCCCATCATGCGGCAAGCCTTCTCTGTTTCCCGAATTCGAATGTTTTCAGCTTGTGATCGTATATTAGCTATGATGGGCTCTACTTTAAGGTGCCTTAAAGATTTTTCCAAAAGTTCTAATTCTTCAGCAATTATGTTTTCAGCTTTTTTTGCCTTAGATTTACGCATCTTTTTGTTTTTGTCTGCTATTCCCCTTAAATCATCTATATTATATAGTTTAACTCCTAATTTTGCAATGTCTTCTTCAATATCTCGTGGGTTAGCAATATCTACCATAACCATTTTTTTCAAGTTTTCGGGATTGATTGCAAGTTTTACTTTTTCAGTGGTGAGTATGGTATGGGGGGCTCCAGTAGCACTTATAACCACATCTGCATCGGACATTGCCTTGGACAGGCGATCAAAATGTATAGCACTCCCTCCCAATTCTTTGGCTAGGCAAACGGCCCGATCATATGTTCGATTAGCAACTACAATGGCTTTAAGGTGTTTTTCCACCAGGGCCTTGGCTACTAGTGTTCCCATCTTACCGGCCCCTATAACTAATACTTTTTTACATTTTAGATCACCAAGAACTGATTCGGCTAGATCCACAGCAGCTGAACCTATAGAAACAGATCCTTGATTAATTTGTGTTTTTTTACGCACTGCCTGTCCAACATGTATGGCTTTCGTAAATACTGTGCCTAAAACAGGGCCGCAAGACATCTTTTTAACACTGGTTTTATAGGCATCTTTCAACTGGCCTAATATCTGATCTTCACCAATTATCATAGATTCTAATCCACAAGAAAGCTTAAGAACATGTTCCAAGGCTTTTTCATTCTTTTCAACTACCAAGCCATCCCAATGATAGTTTAGGGGGGAATCATCCATTACAAGGTAAATTTCAGCACGGTTACAAGTTTTTATCTGAACATGTTCTTGTATCTCATGATCTTCTTGGATTTTGGTGAAAATTTCATCCATTTTCATGGTAGACTCTTCAATTTTACCAATATCTGCTGTTTTATGATCGATTCTGATATTTAGAATCATTGTGTTCCTCCAGATCATGGATAGGATCTATTAATAATTTTATTTTAATTAATATTAAGTAGTTTAAATAGGATTTAATTTTTTTTTAGATTTTATTATTTAATTCAGATTTTCTAGAATTTGAGTAACGTAATCATGTGCTTCGTCTACTTCACCATTATCTAAAAATTCATTTATCTTCTTATCATTTAAGATTTGGTATAAATAATCGCGGCGTTTTTTTTGATCTGTTACTTTTTTTTTCAATAATTGGCGGGTGAAATGTTGCAGTTCAAGTTGAAAAATGTCTTTATTTTTAACAATAGACTCAATGCGTTTTCTCAGCTCTTTAGCCATCAGCGGGCTTTTACCTTGGGTGAAAATTGAAAATTGAACATCACCTATGGAAAATACGGATGGAACAATTAGATTTCCGTGTTCAGGATAGTCTGCTCTGTTTATTAATTTATCTTTAGATAAAAAAGTAGCTTTTTGATTTAATTGGGAATCTGAACTGGCCACTACCATTAGATCTGCCCACTCTACCCATTTTTTAAGCTCTTTCCGGGATTTGTAGAGGGCTCCCATTTTTTTTAACTCATCTGAAGTGTGTCTGGATATAATAATCACGTTTGCTCCTGAACTGAGGAAACGCTGTGCTCTTCTTTGACCTACTTCTCCTGATCCTACTACTAACACGTTTTTATCTTGCAGATCTAAGTAGAGGGGAGTCCATCCCATCTTGATACTCTCCCTCTTATAACTCCAAATTTTTCATTCTTATGATTTTAATGGCAGTTTTAATATCATTTCCGCACTCAGAGAGAACTTGAGCTGCTTCATCTAGAGACACATTAAAGGTTTCAGAAAGGGCTTTGATATCGGCTTCATTATTTACAGGGTCATGTCCAACTAATTCCTGTGATAATTGGTGTTTTAAATTCATGTATTCGTCGGTTGTCATTTCTATCCTGCGCAATACCATATCTCTGAGTGGGCATGGTTTGGAGGGTTTACAACACCAAACCAATGATCCGAAACAAGTTCCTTCACCCTCTCCGAGGCGTGTTTTTTTTCCAAAATTCTCTTTTATTTCAACATATTCTTGTGCACTAATTCCTGCATCTTCAAGAGCAAGTGTTATGGGGCATGGCTTTACTGGAGGACAGCAGAATGTCATTGCTCTTTTATCTCCCCCTCGGCATACATGTGATGGCGCATCTTCCCATACCATCTTATTCCTCCTTTAACATTCTTTCTTTTTCAGAGGGGGTTAAATCTTCCACAATATCTGCAGGTAATCCTATTTTAAGGATTTTTCCACCTCTCATGAGGGCAGCACGGTCACATACGTCCAGAACAAAGTCCATATCGTGGCTGATGATGAGGAAAGTTTGATTTAATTCATCTCGAGCTCCATGGATAGAATCAGTAACTTGTACTCTGGTTATAGGATCCATAGTGCCGGTTGGCTCATCTAATATGACTATGTTCGGTTCTTTAATGAGAACTTGGGCTAATGCAACTCTGTGACGTTCTCCACCACTCAGTTCGTCGGGATATTTGGTTATTATTTTTTCAGCATAGTTCTCATCGAAGCCAACTGCGTGAAGTACGTACAAAGCTTTCATTTTGGCAAATTCAGCAGGTAGTTCCAGACTGATTGCTTCAGTGAGGTTACCCAGAACGTTTCGGTGAGGGTAGAGACTATATTCTTGGTGCAAGATTCCCAAATATGGCTTCACACGACCTCTGCCAAATATTCCTTTTTCGGTCATGTCTATCCAGTTATCTCCTAATTTAACCTCTATCTGGCCACTGCTAGGATCGGTTAGGCCGTAAAGGATACGAGAAAGTGTAGTTTTTCCTGCACCGGAAAGTCCTACTATTCCAAATATCTCTCCTTCATCTACTGTGAGATCAATACCATCCACTGCTTTGATAACTCCTCTTTCAATGGAGTAGTAATGTTTTTTTACTCCTTCCATTTGAATTATGGGACCACCTGTTTCGAATTCTTCTTTCTTTTCAGGGAGAGGAACTTGATCTAAGAAGCTTTGAACCACTTTTTCTGGATTTCCTTCCTCCATCACCTCTCCATTTTCCAACCAAACCACATAATCAGATATCTGACGCATAACTTCTGGCCAGTGTGAGGTGATTACCATGGTAGTGTGTTTATCCTTCACACCCTCAATTAACGCTTTGTGGATTAATTCCGCAGTTTGGGGGTCTAGAGTACCGGTGGGTTCGTCAGCTAGAAATAGCATAGGTTCTTTGGCAATTTGTCGGGCTAGAACAACTCTTTGTTTTTCTCCACCTGATAGATCACGGGCAATATGGGTAATTCTGTGAGTCATCTGAGCCAGATCTAAAAGGTCAATGGCCATGTATGTGCTTTCTTCTTCAGTGTGCCCAGTTATGGACTTTATAACATTATCAATTACAGTGTCATCTTCGTACAAAGCAAAAGTCCTCTGCAACATAATGGATATGCGCCTTTTAATAGCTGCAAAAAGTTTTCGATCCGCATTCCAGAAATCAACTCTCTGAGATTCGAATTTGGTTCCGCATCCACAAACTTTATCTGACATTGAAGGTGGTTCTACCCTTAAACAATATGGACAAACAGCAAGATTGTATATAATTTCACCTTCAGTTGGACGATAATCCTTCATGCCCCTCAGCATATTAAGGAGAACAGATTTACCAGAGCCACTTCTTCCCAGAACACCCAGGACTTGTCCTTCTTCTATGGTTATATTCAGGTTTTTAAGGGCATTTGCTCCGTTAAAGGTTTTGGTGACGTTTTTTAGTTCTATGAAAGACATTTAACCACCTATGTTTAATAATTAAATTCATGAGTTATTTTTATTAAATATTTCTTTTGGTTCTTATATTTTGATCATTGTTCTTTATTTTATATGATTTTATATTAAAAATTTTATATTGGAAATCTTGACTTCCTATATTTTGGATAGATCAAAAGGCAATGTTCCATTAATAGCAGCCCGAGCAATGGATATTCCATCAGCACCTGAGGATAACATCTTTCTTGCAGATTCAATATCCTTTATTGAATTGTTACCAATAATGAATAGCGTAGTTGCATCACGAATATTTTTGACTAAATCATAATCTGCAGTGTCAAAACCAGGGCTCATAGCATCTACATGCAAGTAATCTACATTAGTTTTTTCAATTGTTTTTACTATAGTAATATCATCAACTTCTGGAACATTGGCCCTGATCTTAACTGAAACTTGACTCTTGGCTTTTCGAACCACTTCTTTAGTGAAATTTTCCAAAAAAACTGTCCTTTTTAATAGTTCTTGCCCACACCCTAGTTTTGTTATTTCTGGTTGTCTACAGTGGGCATTAATTTCCACCACATCCACATTTTTAAGCTTGGATATCGCAATGATTGGTTCAGGAGTAATTGAACGAAGGTTAACTGAGATTAGGCCATTCCAAAAATCTTGATCTTTGATTAATTTGGTTTGTTTGTCAATGTGCTCAACTAGTTCTTCTTCGTTAATGTCAAATTCAGGCCTTCCGCGTGAGAGAATTTCTCGACCTGCACGTACAGTGGGGGGGTCTGCGTTATAACCACCTAAAGTTATCATGTCAAAACCATGATTTAACAAGCCTCTGCAGAATGTCCCATCAGTAATGCCGGCCATGGGAGCTAAGACTTTAATTTAATTCAACTCCACTTAAATAAATTCAATAATTTATCAGTAAATTAAAAATTTAATCAAAAGTTGATCATTTTTAGACGGTTTTCATTGGATTATAATTAGATATGATATTTTGATGATTTTAAGTAATCAATATTTTTTTTTTGAAAAATGATTTTTGGCTATTTATATTTCTTTAAGTAACTTATTTCATCACATGAACCAAATTGTAGGTATTCCCATCTCTGATCTCTTCCAATGCGAGATCAGCAAGATTCGCTGCTTTTTCAGCTGTGGGTGCCTTACCTACCCCTGCTTTCAAGGCAATGTTGATTTCCTCTTCAATTTCTTCAATGACTTTAAGTATTCCTTCTGGTGTCATGCCGTTACAAGGAGACATAAAGTTATCTCCTCCAATAAAGAAGAGTAATGAACCTTTTTCAATTAACTTTTTCATTAAGAAATGTTGAACTCTATTGACAATAAAAGAAGTATCATATGCTGGAATAATATCAGTTAAGGAATCAGTGATACCGTTGATGTCGATGTGGGCTATTTGCACAAAGCTATCATCTGGATTTACTAATCCTTCAATGGCTAATATTTCGCTGCGTTCTTCAGATTGGGCTCCACCATATTTTTGTAAGGCACTGGTAGCGCTTCTCTGTGCTTCATAGGGTGTTTCAGCAGTTCCCACGCCCATACTTAAGGTTATGGGGTAACGGTTTCCAATTGATTTCTGGATATGCAAGTGATGTTCCATATCCACTCCGTTTGTAACTGCCAGCATATTGTCAAAGCGGGTGAAGAAGACCAATCCACCTTTAGCTGCGAATTGCCTTTGAACATCTGCGTATAACTCTGCCTGCAAGATTTGCAAGTCTGATTCGGCCCTAGGTGTAGGAGTAACGGTCCAAGGCCCGTAGTTGTCAATCTGAATTAAAGTCATTTGAATCATACATTTTCACCCAATAATACATCTGGCTAAATTTATTTTGTCATCATTATTTCTCATGATGGTCTGTGTTAACATAACATCCGATATTAGTTTTTCTATTTCTTCCTGATACTTTGCATCTAACAAATCTATAATGAATTTGTCCAAAAAATTTTGATATATTTTCGCTACTCCAATCGACGAAACTTCGTATCCTTTGGCCTCCATAAATTTAGCTGCAGGACCACTGACTGGCTGATTTCCTATTATTGGGGAAACAGCAACAACATAAGCATTTTTCAAGGCTTTAGTTACGTTTCTTGCTGAAATTATTGGTTCAATCGAGGTTATGGGATTTGATGGTCCGATAACCACCATATCAGAATTTTCTATAGACTCTATTACTCCACAAGCAGGATCAACCTTCTGATAGTTTACTTCAAGAACTTCAGGTTTTCCCTGATGTTCAACCAGAAATTCGTGAAACTCCATTTCACCTGCATCTGTACTGATGGTTATATGTGATTCATCATCACTCATGGGAATTATCAATGATTTAATGCCCAATTCTTTCCTTTGAATATCAATGGCTTGTGAAAGAGAATTATTTTCCATTAAAATTGTTTTCTGAATTTTCAGGGCCCTATCACGGTCCCCAATTCTAAGGGTTTCTGGGCAACCAATTTCTTTCAAACGTTCATGGGTAATAAAACTATCATCTTTAACTCCGTACCATGTGTCCTCATTGATGATTCCAGCTAAGGTGTAAATAACAGTATCCACATCGGGAGCAACATAAACTCCAGAGAAGTAATTATTTTCAATGGTATTTACAATTACTGTGATATTTTCAGGTTTTGTAACTTGTACCATGCCTTGCAGGAGTTTCGGAGTTCCAGTACCACCGGAAAGGACGCTTATCATTTTATACTCTATTATTAATTTTAAATCTGATGCACGTTCAGTTCTCTTAAGAGACGTTCGCGTTCAATTTTTAACTTTTCTAGCATTTCTGGATCACAAGATTCTTGTTTTTCCAGATATGCGATGGTGGTAGTTATAGCTTCGAGTTGGGTTTCAATCTGATTTATAGGCATATCATCATCTCATATTAATGATCATTGATTTTTAAGATCTAAAACTTTTTTTTAAATACTACTATTTTTCATTTTTTTCAATCATTTTCGTCAATTAAAGAATTTAGATTTTATTTATATAATATATATTAATCACGAAATACATCATATTTTTTTGGCCTTATCAATGGATTTATAGTGGCTTTGTCATTTTCAAGTTTATCAAAGTAAGAAATTCCTTTAATAATAACTACAGGTATTCCTTCATTTGCTTGCCCCATAACTAGGGATGCGGCTGAGGCTAATTCATCTGCTACAGCTATGCTGGTTGTTTTTAATTCCCTTCCATATAGATCAAATTCGCCGCAACGATCCCAAAGTGGTTCCATCCCTGAAATACCTATTGCAGTTCCAATTGCACCTTCACGGAATGCTCTTCCTTGTGTATCAGATATAATGACTGCTATTTTTTTTCCAGTACTAATTTCCATTTTTTTCCTTATCTGATGGGCACTGGAATCGGGATTCAAGGGAATAGGTGTTGCCATCCCTTTATCTACATTAGATTCATCAATACCTGCATTGGCACAAACAAAACCATGCTTAGTTTCACAAATAATGAAATCAGGACCCACTTTGACTATTTCATTAGACTCCTCAATTATTGCTTCAACAAGTTCTGCTTCTTTTCCAGTAAGTTTAGCAAGATTATAAGCTTGTTTTCCGGGTTCAATATTTTTTAGGTTAATAACATTTCCATCGGCTTTGGCCACAGCAGTTTCAGCAATAACTAGAATATCCCCATCATCCAACTTAATATTTTGACTATCCGCAGATTTCAGAATTAATTGGGATAAATCATCGCCTTTCTTTATTAAAGGAATGTTTTTAATGCCAATAACCTTTATTTCCATATTTTCACCCAACAACTAATAATAATCAATGTATGACCAGCACATATTAAAAAACATATTAAGGTTTTTTTTGAGATGATGTTTGAGTTTAGGTTTTTTTGTAATTTGATAAATAAGAAAAACATGCGTTTAAATTGATTTTAAATCCCATGTTTCCCGACCAAATGCAGCTGCAGAACTCACAGGATTGGTGAATTGAGCAAATGTCCCCTGGTCCATTATGAATTGAGCAGCTTCTGATGCATTGGTTGCATCAAATTCAACTATTTGGGGAGCAATATGTTCATAAACAGCAATATAACATGCTTTGCCTTCAGGTACTTTTTCCACTTGTACCTTTTCATGAGTAATAATTCCGATGTATGATTCACCATTTAGAGTGGTAGCCCCTGCAATCCGAGGAGTATTAAAATCATCTTTCTCATAATCCATGGTTAAAAGAGAAAGAGTTAAAGCATCCCTAATGCTCATTCCTGAAGTTATTTTTTCGGCTATCACATCGGTGTGGGATCCATTGGAAACTACTGCAACTTCATTTTCTAATCGAATGCAGTTATAGGCAATATATGGACTTTTAAATACATCTGTTTCATAACCTTCTTTAGGAACAACAGCTACCCTATTCTGGAATGTTTGGGTAGTTCTGTTGGGAAAAGACCGACTGGAAACTCTATAAGCCACGAAATTCCCTTCTTTATTACTTCCAACTGCCAATATTCTTCCTAGATACATAAAATCACCTTTTTTTTAAACTTTTTCATCATCAACAAATATTGGAAAACTAAGGTTGGTTAAAAATTTAGTTGTTAACAATATTATTTTTTTAAGTTTGAGGGATATTAACCGCCTTATCTGGACTCATTCCCGGAGGGGCAGTGATGATAATTGCTCTGTCTTTTGGTTTAATAATGATCTCTCCTTCATCAATAACTCGGGTATGTACTGCAATGGCACTGTTGCGGATGTCACGGGACATATCCACACCATTAACTGTCACTTTTTCCAGTCCTGCAACTGGTATTAAATAATACTCTGAACCTCCACTGGACTGGCTTACTTGGGGTTTGCCACTGCTTCCAGGATCTGTGGCTGTCTGGAAACTACTGGTGACCATGAGAAATATTAAAATAGTAAAAATTACATCTATTAAGGGGACCAAATTCACCTTAGCTTGTCTGCTCCGTAATTTTCTACGATAACTCTGGGTGTCGATGGTCAAATTAATCCATTCCTGCAATTGAATTAATAAATAAGTTTCTAATTTTTATTGTTTTAGTTTACTTTCCACTATTTTGGCTTCTGCATTACAGTTTTCTTTGAGTATGTTACCAATGCTCTTTTCCAACATATGGGGATTAATTAAAATCCATATGTTGGCATTTTTGTCATCCAGAACTTTTTTTGCTTCCAAAATACCATCAGATTCTTTCAAAGCTTTAATTGCTTTTTCAACATCTGCATTTATCTTTATACGCATTTCTGCAGACCGCCAGTTTGTCATTTTTTTGGCAATTTCTATGTTATCCAGTTCACTTTCAATTTTACTGTTTATTAAGCTGTAAAGGGGTAGGATGATAATAGCAACGGCTAAACCAGCAATTGTAGTTATAAGGGCAATATAAATTCCTTCAGCCATTCCCGTTGCACTGGCATTAACTCCCATTGCTTTAAAAGTGTACCACATGCCAAGAACAGTTCCAATCAACCCTAAAAGAGGAGCAATTTCTATAATAGTACGAATAGTATCCATACCTTTGGTCATACGACCCATTTCCACAATAAATACTCTTTCCATAGCATCTTCTACTTCTCTATTATTTCTGAAACCAATTTTCAAAGCTTCAGCCACTATTTTCGAAACTGGGTTTTGATAACTGCCAATGGAGCGTAAAGCCTCTAATGAACCTCCTCTTTCCATGGCTTTGTTAACTTCACCCATAATCTCTGCCAAGCTAACTTGGGATATTTTTCGCAGATAGAAAATCTTCTCCAATGAATAAAAAAATCCATAAATTCCAATTATAGTGATGATATAGGTTATGATTCCTCCACTTTTAAACATCTCAAGTATGGTGTTTAAAGAGCTCGTGAAAAACTCGTAGATCATTTTATCCTCTTTTATGGTTTAGAATAGTTCTATCCTACTATTTTTTCAACTGTGGCCCAAGATCTGCGTATGAAGTCTGGTAGATCTCCCGGTGGAATGTTCTTCAAGAATTTGATGGTTTTAGGATCACTAGGATAACCAGATCCTATATCTTTATATTTCTTCTTTATTTCTTGAATAGCCCTGTCACGTTCTACTTTCGCAATTATAGATGCTGCCGAAACTATGGGATAACGATCATCTGCTTTGTGTTCAGCTACCACCTTCACATCAGGATGAATTGTTTCCAACTCAATGGTTAAACGTTCTGGTTTAATATCAATTGAGTCAATGAAACAAGTTGATGGTGCAGATTCTCTGATGATACGGTTTATCGCGATTTTTTCGATTTCATTGAGATTAACATCCCTTGAACGTAGCCTATCAATATCTTTTGCTGTTATATGTATTGTATGGCATTCAGCAATCCGTTCAATTTTACGTGATAAAGCTATCCTTCTTTGGGGTGATATCTTTTTAGAATCCTTTAAACCAAGCCTTTCTAGATACTTCAGCCGATTCTGTTCTAAAACTACTCCTGAAACAACAAGTGGTCCTAAAACAGAACCCCTGCCTGCTTCATCAATTCCTAAAATTTTCATAATGTTGTTATGGATGATTTTTACTCCAAGATGTTATTTCATGGCCTTTAAACGTACTTCTGGTTCCAGGGCACGTGGTTCGGCTGCTACAATGGCTGTTCCTTTGGCGACAACATTCATGGGATCATCAGAAATCTCAACAGGCACACCTACTTCTTCAAATATCCGTTCTTTCAGTCCTTTGAGTTGTGAAGTTCCTCCCACTACCACAGTTTTTTCGTAAACTCCAGAAATCAATTCTGGAGACATTCTTTCAAGTACATTAGCTAAAGCATCAACTAATTTAACGACAATTGGTTCAGCTGCGTCTGCCACTAACTTAGAATCTATTTCAACTTTCTCTGGTTTGTTGGTTTCAAGTGATTTACCAATTACAGTCGTTTTACCACTTTCAGATTCACTTTCTGAGTGAACCATACCCACTTCAATTTTTGCCTTTTCTGCTTCGTGAATTCCTATTTCCACGTTATAAATTTCTTTAACTTTTTCCACAATATTGGAGTCAACATCGTCTCCGCCGCTGCGAATGGTTTCGATGTCCGTTATGCCTCCTAACGAGATAACTACAACATCACTGGACCCTGCACCTATATCAATAACCATTGTTCCTGATGCTTCTGCTATTGGTAGGCCGACTCCAATTGCTGCTGCCAGTCCTTCACTTATGACCAGGACATAATTGGCGCCTGCTTTTATACCTATGTCTTCAACTGCTTTTTTTTCTACTTCAGAAGCATCCCCAGGGATACCAACAACTATTCGGTCTATAATTTCTTTTTCTTCTCCTGATCCAAGATTCATGGAATAAATAAGTAATGCTTCTGCTTGAGCTATACTTTCAATTACTCCTTGTCTCAGTGGTCGAACTGCAATAATATCCTCAGGAGTTCTCCCTAGCATTGATTTGGCTTCTTCTCCAACAGCTAAAACATAACCTGGATCTTCTTTTTTTACAGCCACTACTGAGGGTATTTTGAATAAATCAAATTTATCACCTGATGGTTTGGCCACCACTGTATTTAGAGTTCCAAGATCTATCCCTAAAGTGTGGGATAAAGCTTTTTTCTTCTCCTCTTTTACTTCATCTTTTTTACCTAAAAAACTGAACATTTAATTAATCCTCCTTTAAAATTTTGTTAAATTCGATTAAGAATATTTTATTGGATCTGGCAAGTTCCTTAATTTTAGGAAGTTCTTGATCTTCTGATGATAACAAAACAGTTGATAATGCAACATCCGCCATTTTAAATAAGGGATCAATGGTGTTACGAATGAAACGGGGCAACATATTGGTTATATACACGTCAGTTTCAATGAATCCGGTGGTTTGATCCTCGATTAGAAATGAAAGTTTTATATTGTTTTTTTCGCAATTACCAACGAAATTTTTTATGGAATTGTCAGGACCAACTGTTAACATTAAGTTGGGTTCATCCTTAACATAGTAAGGTGCAATTTTGAGGTAAGCCCCACCATTTTCTTTACATATCATGCTTAACTCTCTTATCTTACTTGTTTCGCCGTGAAGCATGATAAAATCAAATTTTTTGGTTACAAATGATTCCTTGGTGGTAATATGCTCCCTGCATAATACTTTGACCCGTTTTTTATCCATTATCGCAGAGTAAGCCACATTGTTAACCATTTCCTCGTTACCAGCGATGACACACCATATATAATCTGAATCTTGGACTGTGGAAACCTCAGCTGCTTTTCTTAGGATTTTTATCTTATTTTCAATCATCAATTACCACTTAATATAAATTAATTTCCATTTGATTAAATTCCAATAAAAGTTTTCATCAATTTTTTTAAATTAAAGATTATTGAACTAACAATAACTATTATTTAAATATTAACCACTAATTGATACTAAGCTACTATTAGGTTTCTAAAATATATAAGTAAGTGATTAAAGCTACTATCATATGCACATATTAACTCCATATATACATTTTCATAGGTGTTGGCTTTTTGGCATATTCGCATTATGCAATATTTGAAAAACTGAATTTTTACCAACAGTGATATCATATGTTTGTCAGGGGAACTTTTAAAAAAGTAGGCATATTATTAACAATAGCAGTTTTGCCTTTTATTTTTGGTTATGTAATTATAAGTTTTATAATGTTTTCAGCAATAGCTTTTTTAATGCAATTTTTCAGGGATCCTAATCGGAAAATTCCTTTAGACAGCGATTTAATTGTGGCTCCTGCTGATGGGCGAATTTTAAAGGGGAAAATCGATTGTGTGAAAATAATTGATCATAATGAACCCTTGATGGAATATGTACTAAGTCCTGGAAAACGAGGTATTTTGGTAAGTACTTTTATGTCACCCTTTGATGTTCATGTCAACAGGGCTCCCATCTCTGGTACTATTACCAAGACTAAACATTACCCTGGAAAATTTAAAATTGCCATGGGAAGTGTACACACTGAAAATGAAAAGAATTTAATAGTTATAGATTCCGAATTTGGTAAAGTGGGTGTTATACAGATAGCTGGCTTCGTGGCTAGGCGTATTGTTCAGTATGTGGAAGTTGGTGACAAAGTACAGATGGGGGACCGTCTTGGAATGATAAGATTTGGCTCCAGAGTTGATCTAATAATCCCACTTGAAAATACAGAATTGATGGTCAGTGAAGGTGAAAAACCAACGGCTGGAGAGACAGTAATTGCCTCAATGCGAAAAAAACATTAAAAATATTCTTAAAATTGATATTGGAGCATTATTATGAAGATAACTTATTATGTGGCGAGTGCTGACTTTGTTTCATTGGCTAACGCCTCCTCAGGGTTCTTAGCAGTGGTAATGCTGTCCACTGGAAACTTAATACTGGCAGCCAAGTTCATGCTCTTGGCGGTGATCTTTGACTCTGTGGATGGATGGGTGGCCCGTCGAACTAATCGGGTTGATGAACATGGTTTCGGCAAGAACATGGACTCACTTTCTGATGTGATCTCATTTGGTGTTGCTCCCGGAATGCTTTTGTTTTGCGCGTGCCAATCGTTTTCGATCCAATACATTAATATACTAGTATCACTCCTAATAGTTATATGTGGAATTTTACGACTCTCCAGGTTTAATGTACTGGCAGATTCAAGTGACGTTCCAGGTGGAGATAAATTCGTGGGATTACCTATACCTACCACTGCACTTATCCTAGGATCATTCTACCTCTCGGGTATGTTCCGAATGGACCTTGGATTAATCATCATGACGGTGGTAGCGGTGTTCATGATAAGCACATTTGAGTATCCTAAGTTTAGGGGTATGATGTTAATGGTTGTCGGCGGTATATTGATCATTGGAACACTTTTACCCCAGAACATTTCATCCTCAATTGCATTTATTCCCGCAAAGCTTTTATTCATCTTCACGATACTATATGTAATAATTGTGCCTCTTATGAAATTATACGGCAGGCTTCTTGAGAAGTGGTCCACATGTTAGATAAGATCTTAGGAAAAAAGGATAAAGATAAAAAAGATGCTCCTGATCTGCGAAAAGATGGAAAAAAGTCTGATTCGGATATTGGGGGTCGTCTTAAAGGTATGGTGTCCAAAGCAACGGAAAAATCCAAAGGAAAGATTAGTCGGAAAGATGAGGGTCAACAACCATCTGTTGAAAAAGCCCCCAGACCCATGCCAAAACCGCGTCCAAAGCCAAAGGACAAGCCTACACTGAAACCCCCACTTAAAAAGCAACCTCAAAAGAAAAAAGGATCATTGAGTAGTATAACTAGTGGGGCTGGGTTTGGTAAGAGAGCTCCAGATGATGATCAGAGGACCCTGGTTGGTGCAGCTGTTTTTGGTATTATATTTATTGTGCTAGTTGGTGCTGCTTATTACTTTATGATTTTTGCACCATATCAGGAATCTATGGCGGATGCAAAGCAAACGAAAATTACAGAGGTTGATACTTACTTTAAGGGACCTCTTGCGTTACATCCTCAAAAAACTTCGCTTTTAGCAGAGATCGACGGTGGAACCACTCCAGAAATGGTGTTAGCAGTTGATGTTTTAGGTCCAGCTACACAGGCATGGAGAGATTATCAAAAACAGCAAGTTCAATCTAGGAAGGATCCCTACGGCCGAGTTATGATTACTTATGAGGCTGGTGGACAGAAAAACATGATTATGAAAACTTCAGAGGCTCAAAAGGTAGTCAATGAAGCTGATGCTGCGGTGTTATCCAACTTAGTGATTGAAACCCCGGACACTGTTGCAGTACCTATAATAATATCTAGATTACAAGCAGCTGGAGGTCTGGTTAATGTAGGGGACGCAGTGGATGTTTACCTAACCACAACCAATGCTACTGCCCCTGCTGAAACTACCAATACATCTAATGAAACTAACGCAACGCAACCAACCTCTCAGATAGGTGAGTCTGCTAAGACTCCTAATATTAGTGGATGTACTGTTTTAGCAATTTTAAGAGCAAAAGAAAGTGGAGATATGGATGCTGACTTGAAACAATCACAATCCATTGCCATAAACACATTAACCATGACTAACACCCGTCAACAAATAGCAACTACCGAAGAAGGTAAAGGATTACAAGAATTACTTAAAGCCGCTGCTTCACGAACATGGAATGAAAATCAAGTTAACCGTTTACTAAATGCTTATGGTTGGAGATTATCTGACTTTGAAAGGGCTTCCAATCTAGGTGAACTAGATGTAAAATACATGGTGGTTTTAGAAGTTCCACGTGAAAATGCATTGTTCCTGATTCAGAACAGTGAAAATATTCAACTAACAGTTCCAACCCAAGATGCTCCAGAATGGATGGTAAAAGAATTAAAACGCATATATGGAGCAGGATAATGTTCAGTACTGTAAAATCTAAGTACTACTATGAGATAAGAAAGTTTATAGGAAGGTTGTAAGATGAACATAAACAAAATATGCGTGGCTGTGATTTCCTTAATTATTTTGTTCACAGCCATATCATCTTCATGGGCAGCGGATAATCCGTTCAAAGATCAGAAAGCATGGGTTGTAGAAAAAGATGCAGAAGTAAAATTTACTTATCTCGAGGCTACCATAACTGCAACGATCAAGAACAACAATGATCATGTGGAATACTTCAAAATAAGTCAAAGGTATCAGGGGACTCTGGATCCTGAAACTCCCATAACTTGGAACATAATCTGGACCAATCCTTGTGCATTAAAAATGATTAAGTATATGTCTGATGTTGATGATGATGATCTTGGTTGGAAAGTTCAACCCGGAGAAACTAAAACAGTTTCCTTTAAACTGCGCGCATACCCCGAACCCACATCAATACATCCTGCTTATATCAGACAACCTGGAATGAATAATAGTTTTTGGCCTCTTCTAAATGAACCTGGATTGCAAGCTTCATGGTTCCTTCCCAATGAAATCGAGTACTTGAATCCCAGCTTAGATCTTGTCTGGTGGAAGGGTCATTTCTGCTTTTGGGTTAAAAACTTTGATTATAAACGTCCAAAAGTATCCGGAATTGTCAGGGCACCTATTGTACCTATAGACTCAAAACTCACTTATAGTAATCCTAAAGTAACTTATATTGACAAAGAGGTATCCTGGGCGGATACTGCTGCATGGGATGTTCTGCTCTACCCTGGACAAAGTAAACATTTCTCCTACACTTATCAATGGCCGGCATCATCAAATTCGGACTATGGTGTAAGTGGAGGTTCATCATCTTATAACATCCCGACTACTGCAGCAGCACATAATAGTGCTTCTGTGCCTACCACATCAGAAACTGGAGTTCCATTTGCACTATTTGTTGTTGCAGCTATTGGCATAGCTGGTGGTGTAACCTACGCTAAGTTCTTCCGATAACTTAGCAAAGGTTTATCATTTGTGAACAGGTACCCTTTACTACATTTACCTTTTTTTAGGTATTTACGAAATTCCTAGTAAAGTGATGATGTCCTAGTCATGGTAATTTATCTGAATAGAAATATGGATGTAAGGAACACCCATCCCTCCACTCATAACAACTAATGTTCTGTTATCAGTTAAGAGCACTCAGTGAATATAATGAGAATATCCACTTTTTTAATAATAGCCGGGATGATGATCATCTCTTTTTATGCATTGGTAGAAGTTAATTATTATTCTTCCACTCAAACCATTAATCAGAAGCCTGAAGATATTCCTTATATCCTCATTCCTAAAATTGGTGTTGATGAAGCAATTAACAACAAATCCGTAGATTATGGGATTTATCATGAACCACAATCTGCTAAACCTGCTAGTGGAACAGTCGTTCTTTTTGGCCATCGTACTTTGCATGGTTCTCCTTTCCTTAAGCTTGATCAGCTAAAACAAGGAGATAATGTTACTTTGGAATGGCCTGGTATAGGCTATGTTGAATATAAAATAATAAACAGTACAATAGTTCCAGCAGATTACAGGCTGTCAATTGAACAAGGCAATGTCCTCTTTCTTATTACATGTTATCCATTGGGTTCAACCAAGGAAAGGCTGATAATCAAGGCAGAACAAGGGAAAACATATCCAATTAAAACTATACGAAAAACAAATTCTCAGAAACATTATGCTCTAATTATTATCATCGCTTTCATGGCAGTGGGTACTATTTTAAGTTTTTTCTACCCTATACAAGAAGAAAGAGCTATAGTATTTTTGGCAACACTAGCTTTAACATTCTTCTTGGTGCTTGGCTATTTCTTCCCCACACCTCCTGATACATTGGAATCAAACATTTCGCGTATAAGTGACCTAATTGGGTTAGGTTTTTAAATCTATCACTAAATAAAATACTATCCATCTCTAATATTAACTAAAATTTTGACAAAAAAACAATTAGATGGTGGTAGAATAAACTATTAATTCCCTAAAAATAGAGTTCCAGTATTATCGTTATTTAAAGTGATTGTTGAAGAATAGTTATTTATAACAATTATGCGGATCAAGGTGAAGATGAGTGATGAAGATGAGTGATGAAAAATACTTCCAAAACATCACCTCACGAGAAAGAGCCATATTTGAAGGGGCAATCACAATGGGGGCCCTTTTTCACCAGTTTGTGGGGACACCAGTTAGTCTTGAAAGCGCACATTCTCTAGAAAACGCAATTAAGATATCCTTAGAATTACAACCTTGCATTGTGCGGGTTGACATAGAAATTAATCGTGATTTTTTGAAAAAAACAGAAAACAGATATCAGTATCTTTCACTTACCGGGGAAATGTTAGATGCACGCGTTGTTTCAGAATATGATGGAATAAAAATTGCAGTTCGAATGAAATATATTGAAGATTTAGAATATCCTCTAATGTATGTGGAAGAAATCGATTGAAATCCTATAAAAAATTGTTTTCCATTAATTAAACATATTATATTGGGATTTAGGATTTATACCAGTTTAAGTCAACAACAATTATTTAAAATATCAATACTAAACTATTACAAAAAATGGTAGATTTAATGATAACGATTAACGAGAATCTCTGCAAGGGCTGCGATATCTGCACTGAGTTCTGCCCCAGAAAGGTTTACCAAAAATCTGATCTTCTGAACAAAAAGGGTGTGCATGTGCCTGTGCCTGAAAATGAGGATAAATGCACTAAATGCCAGTTATGTGTTATGATGTGTCCTGATCAAGCAATAAAAGTAGATGAAAAAGTGGATGAGAAGGATGAAGACTGAAAATTATTTTATACAAGGCAACGAGGCCTGTGCCAGAGGAGCTATCAAAGCTGGATGCCGTTTTTTTGCTGGTTACCCCATAACTCCATCTACAGAAATCGCTGAAGACATGGCATTGTTTCTACCTAGAGAAGGAGGAACATTTGTCCAGATGGAAGATGAGATTGCTGCATTGGGAGCAGTTATAGGGGCCGTGTGGGCTGGTATGAAGGGAATGACTGCCACATCTGGACCTGGATTCTCCCTTATGCAAGAACATATTGGTTATGCAGTTATGACTGAAACACCCCTAGTAATTGTGAATATGCAGCGAGGATCTCCATCAACTGGGCAGCCCACCATGGCCAGTCAAAGTGATATGATGCAAGCTCGATGGGGGTCCCATGGAGACTATGAAATAATAGCGTTATCTCCTTCATCAGTGCAGGAATGTTTCGATTTCACTGTCGAAGCATTTAATCTTGCTGAAAAATATCGAGTTCCAGTGATGGTTATGAGTGACGAGATCGTAGGCCATATGAGCGAAAAGATCAGTATCCCAGAGAAAGTTAACATAACTGCCCGGAAAATGCCCACCCAAGAACCTGGAAACTTTTTACCTTATCAAGCAGATTCTGATGGAACTAGTCCAATGCCTGCATTTGGTGATGGGTACAAAATACATATAACTGGACTTACCCATGATGAAAGAGGGTATCCTGAAGCATCAAATCCTCAAACGCATTCTAAACTTGTAAAACGATTATGTAACAAGATTTTGAACCATAAAAATGACATCTCTCGGATAAAAACAGAGTCTGTTGAGGATGCGGAATTAATTGTAATATCATACGGTGCACCGTCAAGATCAGCCCTTAAAGCAGTCAGAACTGCAAGAAATCAAGGAGTTAATGTGGGATTTATAAAAATAGATGTTATATGGCCTTTTCCTGATGAGATGATACGTGAGGCAGTTGGAAAAGCTCGAAAGGTCATTGTTGTGGAGATGAACTTGGGTCAAATATATTATGAGGTTCAAAGAATTCTACCAGGAGTTAAAGTGGATTTAGCTGCCAAAATAGGTGGGGAAATGCACCTTCCCCAAGAAATTCTAGACAAAATTGAATCAACTAAGGATTAAATCTGATGATTTTTATTAGAATCACTAAATTCACCAAGGGTAGGAATTAATCGTATCCTGGGAGCTGGAGAAGATGGACGAAAACAGGGAAAACCGTTTTATTAAATACTTACGAAAGGATAGACTTCCTCATATATTCTGCGCAGGATGTGGAAATGGAATTATTATGAACACATTCTTTAATGGCATGGAAATGGCAGAAATGGACTTCGAAAAAGTGATCATGGTTTCGGGGATAGGATGTTCCTCTCGAATACCAGGATATGTCAAGTGTGACTCTCTTCACACCACTCACGGTCGTCCAATATCATTTGCCACCGGCATCAAATTGGCAAATCCTCAAAATGAAGTTATAGTGTTTACTGGGGATGGAGATGCAGCAGCCATAGGAGGCAATCATTTAATTCACGGTGCTCGCAGAAATATCAACCTAACTGTAATCTGTATTAACAACAGCATCTATGGCATGACTGGAGGTCAAATCAGCCCTACAAGCCCCAAGGGTAGTTTTGGATCTACCGCACCATATGGTGCATTGGAAACACCATTTGATCTTTCAGAATTAGTGAAATCTGCGGGAGCAACTTATGTTGCTCGTTGGACAACAGCCCAACCAGTTCAACTGTCTAATGCCATTAAAAAAGCCCTTAAAAATAAGGGGTTTTCATTTATTGAAGTGATTTCGCAGTGCCCAACATATTTTGGCCGTAAGAATAAGATGCGTTCACCTATTGATATGATGAAATGGATGAAAGAAGAGAGTGTTGTTAAAAAAAGGGCAGATAAGCTTTCTGAGGAAGAATTGGAAGGAAAGATCATAGTTGGAGAATTTCAAAATAAAAATGAACTTGAATTTTCAGAAAAGGTCTGCCAGTTATTGGAATCTAAATGCACAACTGGCAAGCCTATGGTAACCAAATCAGCATATCAGGGGGAATAAAACTGCGTAAAGAGGTTAGAATAGCTGGTTTTGGGGGTCAAGGTATAATACTGGCGGGAATAGTAATAGGTAAGGCGGCTGCTTTGTATGACGGTTTGCATGCGGTTCAAACCCAATCTTATGGACCCGAAGCACGTGGTGGTGCATCAAGAACAGAATTAGTTATCAGTGATGAGGAAATTGATTATCCTAAAGTTCATCATCCTGATATTTTTGTTGCCATGTCTCATGAAGCATTAAAAACTTATATTGATGGTTTAAAACCCGGAGGTATTCTCATAATTGATCCGGACATGGTTGAAGAGAGTGAAATAGCTCCATTCGTGGAAGAACATGATGTTAAAGTTTATCATGCTCCTGCAACTCGAACTGCTGATGAAAAGGTGGGGCTGAGAATTGTTGCTAATATCGTAATGATTGGTGCTATAACTGGATTTACCAAGGTAATATCAGAAAGCGCAGCGCGTGAAGCCATAATTGCTAGTGTTCCACCAGGAACTGAGGAAAAAAATCTAAAAGCTTTTGAAGCAGGAATGGAACTTAGCAGTGAGGAGGCGTAAATTTTGAAAATTCATGAATATCAAGCTAAAGAGATTTTTCAAGCAAATGGAATAATCACGCCCCAAAGCGTGGTGGTAACCACTCCTGATGAGGCTCAAAGAGTCGCTGAAGATTTGGATAAACCCGTAGCCATAAAATCACAAGTTTTAGTGGGGGGAAGAGGTAAAGCAGGGGGTATTAAATTCGCAAAAAACCCTAAAATGGCCTATGAAATCACAGAAGAACTTTTAGGAATGCAAATTCATGGTGAAACTGTAGAAAAAGTCTTAGTTGAAGAAATGCTCGATATTCAAGATGAACTTTATATTAGTGTTGCTGTTGATAGATCCCTTAAAAAACCTTTAATAATGGCCAGCATGTCTGGTGGAGTTGATATTGAAAAAGTAGCACTGAAAACACCAGAAAAAATCGTTAAATATTATTTGAATCCGTTGGAACAATTTTTACCATTTCAAGCTCGGGAAATAGCTCGAAAAATGGGGGTTCAAACCAGTTTAATCTCGCAAGTGGGGGCGATGATCTGGAAACTTCACCAAGTCTTCTCAAATTATGATGCTAATATTGCCGAGATCAATCCACTGGTTCTTACTGATAATGGTTTGATTGCCGCTGATGCCAAGCTAGATATTGATGACGATTCATTATACCGTCATCCTGATCTAACACAACTAAGGACCGAACCTTTGGATGAATTTGCTTATGTTAAATTAGAGGGTGATATTGCTGTAATTGGCAATGGTGCTGGTCTTACCCTCGCTGGTATGGATATGTTAAAGCTTTACGGTGGAAAACCTGCTACATTCCTTGACATTGGTGGGGGAGCATCAAAAGAAAACATTGCTAGAGCATTAAATTTAGTTATATCCAATTCAAATGTTAAAGTTGTTTTTTTAAACGTTTTAGGTGGCATTACCAGGGCAGATGATGTTGCCAATGGTGTTATCACTGTTTTAAAAAATTCAGAAAGGGATGTTCCCTTGGTTATCAGACTAACTGGAACAAATGAGGAAGAAGGGCAGAGAATTTTGCAAAAAGCAGGAGTTAGCTTTGAAACTTCCATGGAAAATGCTGCTAAAAAAGCTGTTGAGATATGTGATAGTTTGAAATAAGCTACATTTCAACTTCTAAAAATATTTGTTTTGGAAAAAACAAATTTATCCTAAACTTCTCTTGGTGCTGACCAAATGAGCCATTACCATCGCGGATAGCAAAATGTAGATTAACATGGCGGCTCCGTTAACGGTTCTGTTAAATATAAAAAGTCCAATTAAAGTTTGAGATATGAAGGCAGTAAGTGCACCTATTAAAAGAGCCTCTCTTCCAAGGAATTTTCTACTTCCTACTCTTCTTTTACTTCGATATTGTCGGAGCACATAAAATCCACTACTCATTACAATAACACACCAACCCAGCAGTGCTAAAAGGC
This sequence comes from Methanobacterium sp., assembly GCA_012838205.1. Lineage (NCBI taxonomy): Archaea > Methanobacteriati > Methanobacteriota > Methanobacteria > Methanobacteriales > Methanobacteriaceae > Methanobacterium > Methanobacterium sp. Next base: position 3,778 of record DUPR01000046.1, on the reverse strand, counting down.
CTCCATATCCAAAGTCGAAGGCAAACCCGAAAATACCGGGGAGCATGTAATCGATTACATCTTTTTTAACCACTAATACTCCGAAAAAAAGGGGGAATGGCAGTGTGAATGTTTTTATTAAGTTCATGGGGAGTGAAATATAGCCATCAGACCCACCCAGACAGTCTGCAGCCCAATAACACGACCCTTGGACATGTCCCCATAGAGTCGTGTTTTTTATCACCATTTTAATACTGGGAATGGCATATTCTCCTATTCGACTGAGGCGAAGAAGTGGACTGAGAACGGAAGCATTCAAAACTTTAGACAAAATTTCTAGAACTGCAAAACCACCTATAACTGCTCCAAACCCTGTAAATATTCTTTTTGGCGTTATTTTCACGCTTCTGCGGAAGCTTTTTGACATGATGAAGTATCCGATGAACCATCCTAAGAACCATAAAATCAGGAATGATCTATGCATCAAGCCCCCGGCAATAGCTATAACTCCAAAAAGGATTATAGCAAGGGCAGTAATTGATGTTGATTTGATTTCAACTTCACTCAACAAACTGGCTGATGCTGAAAGAGTCACCCATGCAAAAACTGCCAATGGACCAAAAGGGTGGGTGAATTCTTGGTGAGAAACATAGGGGATAAAAAGTAGAATACTATCCACGCTGAACAATCCTGCCAAAAACATGGTTAAGATAAGAGAAAGAAATAAAACCATGCTTAAAGTAAAGGGAATAATATTTAAAAGGATCACAACTCCCATTTGCACGAGTACGGCCACTTCAATTATGAATTGTAAATGGTTTTGAGCAGTTAACATATTATCACAATGGTGTCAAGTTTAGGTGGGGATAGTTTGAGTTACAATGTCCTATAGGATACTAGCCGTTTCATGATACTATTTAAAAAATCTTATGCAATAGTTAGAATGATTTTTATTGTATATTTAGGGTTATCATCATATAATTTGTCTTTAATTAAATCGTAATTTTATCTTAATTTTTTTTATATATTAGATTATTGCATTGATTTAATTTAGATAAAACTCATAATATAGTCTATGAAACCTTGCAAGTAATTCATTATTTGATTAATTATTCCTTGAGACTCTGATGCTTGTTGTGTTACGCTTTCCAACCGATTTTTGAAATCAGTAAGACTGTCTTGGGCTTTCTGGGAGTTTGCAACAGCATTAGCTATTTGTTGAGCTTGTTCGTTAGTTAAATTGATGTTCAAGGTGGCGGCAATGTTGATCACAATTTCCTTAATCTGTGCAGGGTCATCTAAATTTTGTTTTTGCGCTTCTTGTTTGACTTGGTCAAATAAATCGGCAATTTTGTTGGGGTCTTGACCAGTTTGCTCTGCTATCTGACTTTGGGTATATAATTCATCGGTGGCTGCTTTTTTGGCATTTTCAGGTATAGGAGTACCAACTGCTATTTCATAAGATTTCATTACACCTGTTAGAGCTGATTCACCAGTAGCACTAACTGGTGAAGTAACCACCACATAGCCACTTTCAATTCCAGTAGATTTCAATGCAGTTGCATACATTTTTGAGGTCACTACTGTAATTTTGCTTTCATCCACAACCACTTTGATACCTTGAGTGTAGCTTAAATCCACCATTGCGCAAGAAAAAATCTGATTTGAAGGGTATGTTCGACCTGTTATATCTTTAGAGACTTTGTTTACTTCCATAGCAGTGATAACTTCTGTATTAGCTTCATCTAAATTACGGTTAGTATGGGACTCAAAATAGTTTACCACACTATTTTTGTATGAAGGATTATTATAAGTTGTTTCTCCATACGTTATTGCAAAACCAGATCCCCACGAATTAGTACTCGCACTGTATACCGGACTTAAAACAATTATTGTTACTATTATAGCCAACAACAATTTTTTCATTATATCACCTCTCTTGAACACGTAATAAGTGAAAATATTTTTTACTAAATTTATAGTAGTATATTTATCCAACACCTAATTAAATTTATTGGAATGATTCAATAAAGTGATTGTGTCCTTTAAACTTGATTAAATTTTGCAACATATACATAAATTCTACTTTTCGATTTAAAAATAGGTTTTATTATGGTACTATTGAGTAAGTGGTAATAGATTTTAAGCAAGAAGAAACACTCTGCTTTCAGGTGACTGATCTACAATCTTTTTCCCAGACAAAACAGAAATTGACTGGGCAAAATGATGAACATCATCATTTTTAGGCATATTGTTCAGTTTCAGCCGTTCACGAGAACTTCCAACAAACATGTATGCTTTTATTTCCACAAAATCAGGATTACTTTCCTGAATTATTTTTGCATATCCTTCTGGATTTTTCATATTATAACCATCAACACAAGTTATTCTTAACACAGTGCGGCATTTGAAACTGGATAAAAGTTCTAAGGACTGATTTAAGTTTTCCCACCCATTTTTAACTTGTGGATTACAAATATCATGATATACTTCTTTGTTGGGAGCATCAAGGGATAAATATAACTGTGTAGGTTCCATGCTCATGTTTTTTAGTTTTTCAGGGCTCAAACCATTACTTACCAGAAAAGTGGTGAAGTGTCTTTTTTTATACTCTTCCAATAATTCATCTATAGCTGGATATAGAAGAGGTTCACCTGCTAATGATATTGCTGCGTTGTTAGGGGTTTGAGCTTCATTTAATTTCTTTTGATTTGCATGAGGATTGCCAAAATAGCCCACTAAAAGTTTTCGTTGAGCTTCAATACAGCCTTCGATTATTTCACCAGGATCATCAAACTCTTCATCCCAAGTTGTGCTGGTTATTGAAATGTCCCTCCAACAGAACAAGCATTTATGATGGCAATAGGGTATGCTTGGCGACATTTGTAGACACCGATGGCTTTTTATCCCATAAAACTTTTCCTTGTAACAAACACCTTCATCCAGGAGACTTTTTTTGGTCCAGTGACACACTTTGGCAGCACTATGTTGGTTTGAACCTACAAATCGGTATCCTTTTTTTTGTAATGATTCAATGGCTTGATTAGATAATGACATCTTATTCTTTCACCTTCAAACTCACTTCTAACTAATATAACAGTAATTTAAGTGGTATAAATGATGGATTTTTTCAACAATAATTAAAATTGGAATTGATATTCAGTATAAATATAATTAAAAATCCTAATAACTTTAGAGTCTTATATATTTTTTATGGAGTTTTTATGCCTAAAATTTATTTCATGTTTTATTATATGTAATGTTATATGTAATCAAATTGGCTTTTATTTATTCCAAAAAAAATTTATTCATTATACTAAGTATTAGAATGGGTCAAATTTCTTAAAATAATAGAATTTGACCTTAATTTTCAAAAAAGGCTTCAAAATCTATTAAATATGATTATTATTCATGTTTGCTATTTTTTATAAAAAGTCACTATTTGATGGTCTTTAATCATTTAAAGTGAGATTAATTTGCATTTATGTCTAATAAGGGAATACATCATGAATATAATATAGAATTGAATTGGCTTATTTTAGGGAAATAAGCTTTTAATAAAGCTGATTTATTAAAAATACTAAAGGAAGCTGCTTATCCAAGAACTCTATTGTAAATAACTTCTCAGCATGTCTTATTTGTTTAAATAAGCCCTATTTGGTCCTTTTTCTGAGTTTTTTTTCGAAAGCTTTATAAGTGATGTTGTTTTAATGTTTTGTTGAAGTAGGAAAAGTCTTGTTGTGAGGCTTTTTTATTTAAGTCGGAGGCGGTATAATTAAGCGTGTGAAGCATAGTTCTA
>DUPR01000045.1 GCA_012838205.1 Methanobacterium sp. | reverse complement strand
GAAAAAGGAACGGAATATCCCACCCTATCAGAACGTAGGAATATTGTAGTTATTGCTGATGAGGCTCATCGTTCACAATATGATTTTATTGATGGTTTTGCTAGGCATATGCGTGATGCTTTGCCTAATGCTTCTTTTATTGGTTTTACTGGCACTCCTCTTGAACGTGGCGATAAGAACACTGTTGCTGTTTTTGGTAATTATATTGATATTTATGATATTGAACAGGCTGTGGAAGATGGTGCAACTGTTCGTATTTATTATGAGAACCGATTGGTTAAGTTGGATCTTAAGGAAGAGGAAAAGGCACTTATTGATCCGCAGTTTGATTTTGTTACTGAAGGCCAGGAGATGGAGAGTCAGGAAAAGCTCAAGAGTAAGTGGGCTCGGATGGAAGCTATTGTTGGCAGCCAGACTCGTATCAAGCGAGTGGCTAAGGATTTAGTGGACCATTTTGAGGAAAGACTAGATGCCATGGATGGTAAAGGGATGATTGTGTGTATGAGTCGACGAATTTGTATTGATTTATACAATGAGATTATCAAGCTCAGACCGGAATGGCATAATGATGAGGACATGCAAGGCTTTTTAAAAGTGGTCATGACGGGTAGTGCTACTGATCCTGTGGATTGGCAACCACATATTCGCAACAAGCCTCGAAGAAGGCAATTGGGAGATACTTTCAGGGATCCCAATTCACCAATAAAGTTAGTAATTGTTAGAGATATGTGGCTTACTGGTTTTGATGTTCCCAGCTTACACACGATGTACATAGACAAACCTATGCAGGGGCATGGGCTTATGCAAACTATTGCCCGGGTAAACCGAGTGTACAAAGACAAAGAAGGTGGACTTATCGTTGATTATCTTGGCATAGCCACTGAACTTAAAAAAGCCCTGTCTCAGTACACTGATGGTGGGGGTCGTGGTGAAATTGCATTTGATCAGGGAAAAGCAGTTGCAATAATGATGGAGAAATATGAAATAGTGACTGGATTATTCTATGGATTCAATTTCCATGGTTTTCAGAAAGCAGATACTGGTGCTAAATTAAAGTTAATGCGTGATGGATCTGACTTTGTTTTAGGTCAAGAAGACGGGAAAAAACGTTGCTTTAAATATGTGAATGAATTGTCCAAGGCATTCTCTTTAGCTGTTCCACACCCTCAAGCTATGAGTATTCGTGATGATTTGGCTTTTTTTAAGGCTGTGAAAAATTATATTGCTAAGGTCACCGGGGATCCGCAAGAACACGTTGAAGATGTTGATTTGGCCATCCAACAGATTCTATCCACTGCATTAGTCTCTGATGAAGTTTTGGATCTATTCCAGTTAGCTGGACTTAAAAAACCCGATATATCCATCTTATCTGATGAGTTTCTTATGGAAGTGAAAGATTTGGAACATAAGAATACTGCTGCTGAACTGCTTAAACGTCTTTTGAATGATGAAATCAGAAGTATTTCTCGTAAAAATGTTATTGAAGCACGTTCATTTACAGATATGCTGGAAAAAACCATCAATAGATACCATAACCGTAACATTGAGGCAGTGGCAGTTATCGAGGAACTTATAGAACTAGCTAAGAAAATGAGGGAAGCACAAAACCGTGGCGAAGATCTGGGACTAACTGAATATGAACTCGCGTTTTATGATGCCCTTGGTGTAAATGACAGTGCAGTGCAGGTTTTAGGTGATGATGTATTAAGAGAGATAGCTATGGAATTAGTTAAAGCTATCAAGAGCAATATAACCATTGACTGGACACTAAGGGAAAGCGTGCAAGCAAAAATGAGGGTAGCAGTGAAGAGGATACTAAAGAAATATGATTATCCACCAGACAAACAAAAGTTAGCAGTTAAAACTGTCCTGGAACAAGCTAACCGTGTTTGTGAAGAGTGGGCTTCTGCTTAAAGGGGGAAAATAAATGAAATCAACACACAAATGCCTTAAAGAATGGAACGCAACCATCGAAGCATTAGGTCAAAGAAAACAGACTATACTAATCAGAAACTATAAGACTAACGTTACCGAGTTTCTATTGTATCCCACTGTGAGTTATGCTCTGAAGGATGATTATTTGGAAAGTTTTCAGGGCGAATATCAGGACTTTGTCCAGTCAAACTCTCTGCCAGATAAGAAAGGGGATAAAGTTCTCATTAAATACTTCGCAACATTGGAAGAGATTGTGGAGAAACTTGTTTCCAGGATTCCATCACCTAAACATTACATCTGGACCAGAGATCATGTGAAAAACTACATGACTGGTAAAACTGCTTACATCTGGATCCTGCGGGTTTACGAGTTAAAAGAACCTTACTGGGCTGAACCTACTCCGGGAGCTCTTAGGTATGCTAACTTAAAGGAAGAAGTTTCTCTTAAGGGTATGGAACCTGTTTTAAATGATACTGAGTTTGTTAAGCTATCTAAGATTTAATTAAATTTATGTAAGATGGGTAAAACATGACAAATCACATTGAAGGCATAGGTAATGGTTCTAATACATATCAGGCTTTTGTTTTTATTAAAGACTGTTTAATTACGGAAAAAATGATATTAGAACATTGCGAAATTATTCCTTGGAGAGGCTTGGAATGTAATGACAAATTAGACTCATTGCAGGATTTTTTGACACATATGGGTTTAAATATATTAGAACACACTGCAGAAACTTTATCAAGGTGCAAAAATAATCAACCGACTGTTGTAATTCATTTTCCAATAATAAATGCTGATAACATTGATATTGTCGGCGAAATAATAGAAAAAGAAGGCCAAATGCTTTGTGATTTATTAGCAGTACTTAGAGATGGATATCCGTCTATGTATGGCAGTTTATTACTTGATCCAAGTAATTCAACTTATTATAAAATTTACGATCAAACATATACTGGCAATTTAGTTGGCGGATTGATCGCTGGTGAAGATCAAGACTACATAAAACGCTGCATGAATAATTTGAAGAATAATGAAGTTCTGCAATTATATTTAGCATTATATAATGATGCTCGAAAGGAAAAAAACATCGAAATTCTTTATTTCCGTTTATGGAACCTTCTCGAAACTATCGCTCTCAGCAAAGGATTTAAAGGTAATCCAAGAGTAGATTGGAATGGAAGACCCGGAAAAGACTGGAAAGGTAACATTATCAGTGACAATAATAGATTGGAAATTAAACATGCCCAGGAATTAGTTTTTGAGCTCATTAGAACTGTGTTCAATTCTGCAGGCCTTCCTGAAAACTTATATTCACATAACTTGAATCAAGGCCTTGTTCATCAACTTATTCCTATATGGTACCGCCATAGAAATTGTTTAGTACATGGGGGAGGATGTTTCGCAGATGATCCAAATTTCTGTGACAGACATGATAATAGATACATCAATTGTAATACAGCGCATAATGAAATTGTTTCATCAAATAATGGAATAAGAAATGCATTCAACGATAGTTATTTAAGATCACTGAAAGATACCGTTAATGAAGTCCTTCGTGCCGAATTGTATTGAATTATCCTTCTATTCATCCATCTACATATCCATCTATCGACATATAAGTAAATAAACTGATCCATCCATGAAGGAAATGATAAAAAGCTTGCAAGATATGATTGGTTGTTGTGTTCGTAGTAAAATAATTCTAGAGTCTACAGAGAAAGTGTCTGAACCAACTGGCCTTATCACTAGTGAAATAAAAAAATGTTGGAAAACCTATTTAAGTCGCTCCATATATTCATACATTGCTTCATGTATTCCATTAGTTCTAGATGTAAACCCATTCTTCTTTAAACATTCATCGAAGTCATTTAAAAGCTTTTGGGGTATTGTCATTGCTATTCTGGTCATATTTGTAACCTCCATTGTAATACTAATTAAATTACAAATCATATATAATACGTAGGTTATGTTTCAGTAATATATTAGCGAACGAACGTTAGTTTTATAAACAATGATAGTATACTTTTATCTAGCGAACGAACGTTAGTTAAAAACCCACTTTTAATGTACACAAATGTACAATTTAAAAATTAAGTTAGCCTAGTGGACTATTACCGAACGTTAGTTAAAAATCGGTGCACTGCCATGAATAGTAAAAAAACTGATGAAAAATCGAAAACAACTAAAGAAAAAATCTTTGATGTGGCCCTTGATCTATTCTCAGAGAAGGGTTTCAACGCTGTTTCTGTGAGAGAAATAGCTCGAGAAGTGGGAATACGTGAAAGTTCGATTTACAATCATTATAAAAATAAAGAAGCCATTTTAGATGCTATAATGGAATATTTCATGTTAGAACTCCATGGCGGTGAGATTTCTGAGGAAAAGGGAACACAAGTAATGGAACCGTACCCTGAAGACCCTGAAATTTATTTACAACAAGGAACCCGAATGTACCTTGAACAAATAAGCACCCCTAAAATGGAGAAAATATGGCGTCTAGTATCCATTGAAACATATCGCAACGAAAAAATAAGAGAATTTTTCAAAAAAGAACTTTTAGAAACCCCACTGAAAATCTGGGAGGAAACTTTCCAGATGATGATAGACCAAAAGATGATCAAACCCTTAAACCCAAAAATACTAGCCCAAGAATATTTCTCATTCGCTATCTACCTGTTCTTTGAATACTACATCCTCAGGTACGATGAAGACTTCGATTCATTCATGGAACTGGCCCTGGATAAAATGGCCGACCACAATGAATTCTTCCTAAAACTCATTAAAATCAAAAACAAATAAAAAAAAAAAGGCCAAAAGTTGAGAATATGAAAATTTTAACCATAATAGGAAGCCCCCGAAAAAAGGGAAACACTTACCAAGCCGCTCGTCAACTAGAAAAAGAAATGAAAAAGAAAGGAAACTACAAATTCGAATACCTTTTCCTCAAAGATGCTAATCTTGAACCCTGCAGAGGATGCTTTAACTGTGTGCCCAATGGAATTGAATTCTGCCCATTAAAAGATGACCGTGAAATCATACAAGAAAAAATGCTTGAAGCTGACGGCCTAGTGATAGGATCCCCAGTATACGTATTGACAGTCAGTGCACTCCTAAAAAACTATATTGACAGATTAGCATACCTCTGCCATCGACCAGAATATCATGGCAAAAAAGCCATGCTGCTATGCACAACTGGAGGCATGGGAAGTAAAGAAACCCTAAACTACATGGAAACAGTGGTCGAATCATGGGGATACAAAGTTGCTGGTAAATGTGACCTAACCAAAGCTCCATGGCCACCCACCAATGGTTTAAATAAAAAAAATACCAAAAACTTGGAAAAATCGGCACATGAGTTTGATAAATCCCTTAAAACGCCAAACAAAAAAATGCAGAGTGTTGGTTTAAAAGATTACATGGGTTTTCGTATAGTCCAAACTATATCCCAGAATGCGAATGAGTATCTGCCTGCAGATTACAATTTCTACTCAGGTAAGGAATACTATTATCCCGTCCAGATAGG
>DUPR01000044.1 GCA_012838205.1 Methanobacterium sp. | reverse complement strand
CGGTATTCAAAAATGACAAGATATGTGATGAATACAGATATGGACTAATAAATAAAAACGCCACACAACATGCGGTATAGCCAATAAGGGTTTCAGAGGTATGCGAAGGTTTGTAGCCCGCTTCAACTTTCGTGTACCTTGATAGGTGATTAGCCCGCAATCCCTTACTGGCCATACCGCCAACGTTGGCGGTAATGGCGAAAACCAACCTAAATAAAGAAAAAATGTTAGTTTTGTAGTATGATGAAAAATGACATTAAAAATTATATAGACTTGTTAGATTTGAAAGAACCTTTATTGCTAACAGGAGATTCTCTTAAAATACTTACTTTATTACCTGATGAGTCAATAGACTGTATTATAACTAGTCCACCATATTGGGGACATAGGCAGTATAGTGGTGGTGGGATTGGCCTTGAATCGAATTATTCAGAATATATAGAGAATCTACTTCAAATTACTCAAGAATTACATAGAGTTTTAAAAATAACAGGTTCTTTCTGGCTCAATATTGGAGATACTTATCGTAATAAAAAACTACAAGGAATCCCTTGGCGTGTTGCTCTGAAACTTACCGATAATCAAAATTGGATTCTAAGAAACAGCATTATATGGAATAAACATAAAGGAGGATTAGATAGTAGTAAAGATAAACTAAGAAATGTTCATGAGAATATATTTCACTTTGTTAAAAACGAAAAGAAATATTTTTATGATGCTTCTATAATTCGTTCAGATGCGAGAAAATCTATTGTGAAAAATGGTTCTGTTGTATCAGCAACTGGCGTTAGTGGGATAAGGTATAAGCGACAAATTGAATTAACAACTGCACTAACAGAAGAAGAGAAAAAAAATGCTTTAAATGCTTTAAACGAGGTGCTTTCAAGAATTAAACTTGGTGAAATTTCAGATTTTAGAATGATAATACGTGGAAACCAAAGAACTACTCATTCTAATTCAGAAAAAGTATCAGGTAGAGCAAAAGAATTGAAGCAAAAGGGATTTTACTTTTTATTTTATAATCCTGATGGCACATTGCCAGGAGACGTATGGGATATAATTCCAGAAGACACCCAAAAACGAAAAACACATTTTGCTGTATATCCAGAAGATATTTGTAAAATACCAATTTTGGCGACTTGTCCTCAAAGCGGAATTGTTTTAGACCCATTTTCAGGAAGCGGAACTACTTCTTTAGTTGCTTTTAAATATAATAAAAAATCAATCGGCATCGATATATCTGAAGAATATATTGAGTTTTCAAAAGAGAGAATTAATGAATATAAATACGAAAATAACGGAGTTCTTCAACTATTCAACCAAGAATAGTACTGTAGATTGGCCAGTAGTTGTATCAAATCAGCACTGTAAATACTTGAATAAAAAATGCATCAAAGTAAGAAAAAGTGAACCCGAAATATCGATTGGTACGTGCACAGTTGAATATGGAAAATCTGGGGAGAACATTATAATTTGCCCACATAGATTACTGGAAAAAAGAAAAATATTTTTTGATTGTATACATTTATTAACAATGCACGAACCAGGGAATGAAGTGCATGTAGTACCAGAAATCAACATTCCTGGCGGTAGTGTTGATTACTTTGTAGCATCCGTCCGCGATAATAAAATCAAAGATTTCATTGGTGTTGAACTTCAAACGTTAGATACTACCGGTACTGTATGGCCAGAACGTCAGAGATTTTTAGGAAATCTCGATATTGTAGAAGAACCGGAAGAAGGATATGGGAAAAAACCATATGGAATGAATTGGAAAATGACAGCAAAAACAATTTTAGTTCAATTACATCATAAAATTTCGACTTTCGAACATTTAAACAAACATTTAGTTCTTGTCCTACAAAACCAATTATTGGACTACATGAAAAAAGAATTTTCATTCTCCCATCTGAGTCAACCTGCCAAAATTGGAGATTCTATGCATTTTCATGCTTACAAATTGGATATCAATAATAACAACGATTACGATATCAAATTGAAGGATAGACTTAGTACTGATAGCACTGGTATAGCAACGGCAATGGGACTCAAAGCAGACGCAAAAATTGAACTTAAAATGATAATAAAAAATCTTGAATCAAAAATATCGGAGAGAACTTTATTGACTTTATAAAGCCACATACCGCCAACATCGTGTATAGTGCATTTGGCGGATAGTGCTAATTTCAAGGGCATTGCATCTAATTAACCTTGTAGTGGTTTGACAGGTTCGTGCTTCGAATCGCCAAACGACACCATACACGTAACCGTT
>DUPR01000043.1 GCA_012838205.1 Methanobacterium sp. | reverse complement strand
TTTTGCTGTAGGTGTAGATTAGGTTGTGGTATCCCCAGTAGGTTCCTAGTCCTGTTTTGGTTGAGTAGTTGGGGGCTTGTAGGTTGCGGTCCATGTATCTTTGTATTTGTCCTGCGATTTCTAGGTATTTTGCTTTTGTTAGTTGTCCTGTTTTGATTGTGTCTTGGGGTGCTGTTGGGTTTTGGTAGGTGTTGGTGAGGTGTGTGGGTGTGTGGTCATTGTTGTTGATTTTCTGGATAACAGTAGTTAGTAATTTTAGAAATGATGGTAAATTGATGTTTTTATCATTAATTGTAACTTGCTCTGGTAGTTTTTGGTTGGTTTCTACGTACTCTTTAACCCATTGAGCAGCGATTAAAGTTTGTTGGAGAGTGAATGTAGCCCTTTGGTAATTAGTGATAATTGACCAAGGTTTAACATCAATTGTTGCCGGTAATCTCCCGGTTTTGTTATAGGTGTCTAGTATTTTGCTGTAAGTGTAGATCATATTCTGATAACTGAACTTAGGTCCTAAACTGGTTACGTAGGGGCCTAAATCAGTGTCTGGTGCGATGTTAGGTGCTCTGCCTTTATTTTCCATGAATTTCTTAACATTTTGAGCAATGAAGATATATTCTTGTAAAGACATATCCCCACTACTCATTTTGTCAACGGGTGATGGTGCAGTGCCATAATTTTTAGGGTTAATCAGAGAATTTAATTGGTTAGCATGTATTTGAACCACACTGTCGGTTAAGATTTTTAAGAATGCGGGCATGCTTATTCCCAGACCGTTTACAGTAACCGATGATGGCAGTTTATGATTAATTTCAACATAATTTTTGACATATTCTGCTACTCCAATCGCATCTCCCACTGTAACCCTCCATTGGTTAACACCCACACTTCCTGGCAGTGAACCAGAGGTATTATAGTTATCAAGGATTGCACAGTAGGTGTAAATCATGTTTTCATAGCCAAACTGGGTTGATGGACGGGTAACCGTATTGACTATTTGGCCAATGTATCTTTTGGAAGGAGTAGTTGGTAGCGATGATCCACTAATAAATTTGCCTCGGAAAATAATATTATCTGATGCTAAGCTTTTTGAAGCATAAACATTAATTTTGGTTATATAATTGAATAGATCCGAAGTTCTTACATATTCATAGGCTATTACATTTCGATGATTAACTCCCCATGGATTATTATATGCCAAACTCATGGTTGTGGCCACTGGAGAAGAAGTTGAAACGTAGCCATTCCGGTAACAGGAGGGGCTGTTGGGAACTGCTAGGTATTGGCCATTACCCATTGTAAAAATACCAGACCTCCTTCCACCATTTACTATGGCATAACCAACTACATTATTTGGGGCTTTAATAACGAAATGCCCGATTCCAGCTAACCTCGATACAAGAGTTAAAGCGCTATTTATGGTGGAAGAGGTTATTTTACCAGAAGCAGCAGTATTCCCTGCCAATTTTTCCAGTTGCTGCACTACACCAGGCACATCAGCTCCCCCAATTCCAACCATCCAACCATCCAGGGTTACGATGGTATGGAAAAAATAGCTGTTAGTTGTTTTATATTCCTTGACTGCAGTTTTACCATACCAACTGGTCACTGTAATATAAAGGTTGGCTGCGTAGGTTGAGTCTCTCCTATAGGCAAACACATCATACCCATCACGAACATGGAGTAAAACAGAACAACATCCACTTAAATAATCCAATTCTTCTGTTGAAGCATTTATATTTTCAGAAAATTCATATTCAGTTTCATCATAGGGTGCTGTGGTAGTATTAGCAGATAAAGAGGAAACAGTGTTACAGGAATTATTAGATTCTATATATACATGGGAATTATTGATAATATTGTCTTCTGCAGCTGCAGAACTGCCCATAAACATAATTATTAAAAATAAGCTTACAATTAAAATATTTGTTTTTTTGAAAATGGTGTAATCCCCCTTCAACAATCCCCTTATAATTTACTGTATATGTGAGGTAGTAATATTTAAATTCATGGTTAATATTCTTATCACCATACAATTTTATTACTATCTAGATGTTGATGTTAGTAGATTGATAGCAGACCAACAATTTCTTGAAAATAGTCCCTCGTTTGTCTAAACTACAATTCAATGTCAGTTAACTTATTTCTTGGAAACATATGGTAATTTCAGTACCAAAATCCTGTTTGATTATTAAATCTCCTTCAATTTGGCCAACTAAGTTTCTGACTAAGCTTAAACCTAAACTACCACAATTTTCAAGGTCTAAATCTTCAGGTAATCCCACACCATCATCGGCAACAGTAAGGATATAATGGTTGTCAGTTCGGTGAAAATTAATGAAAATATTTCCTTTTGCCCCATCTGGAAATGCATATTTGATACTGTTGGTTAAAATTTCATTCAAAATCAGACCTACATTAATGGCTGTCTCAATATTTATTTTTAGATCTTCAACATCCATAATCAACTGTACATTGTTATTTTCAGTTAAAAATATATTGGAAAGTTCCCGGCCCAAGTTGCGAATGTAGTCCCCAAAATTAACGAATTTAAGATCTTTGGAACGATACAATTTTTCGTGAACCAAGGCCATGGATTTTACCCTGGAATGGGTTTGATTAAAAATGGCCTTAGCATTTTCATCTTCAATATCAGCAGAAGTTAATGCGAAAAGACTGGCCATAATCATTAAATTGTTCTTAGTCCGGTGATGAATTTCCCGAACCAGCATCTCTTTATCAGTTAAAGCTTTTTGGAGGGATGAAGATGCCTGTTTAGATTCTTCCAACAATAACTGATCGGTGATATCAGTGGCATTTATAAAAATACCAATTATCTCATTATCATACTCAACAGGAGATATTCGCACAAGAACATCTATTTCCTCCTTTTCAGGGGTTATAAAGATAGATCTGAATTGTTCAATGGATTTCCCATTAAGAATTGAGTTTATAGATTTAATGAATTTGTGGAGATCTTTGATGTGTATGATATTGATCTGTGAAATTTTACAATCTATTATCTTATTTTGAGAATTAAACGCTTTTTTCACAGACTTGGACACTTCCACAATTTTACCATCCAACCCTAACAAGAACATGTAATCAGGACAAATGGAAAAAATAGCGGTATTTAGAGCTATTTCTTTTTTCAACTGCCTACTTTTTTCTTCTAATTCTTGAGCTGTGTCCGCTTTTGTTTTAAAAACAATGCTATTTCCTGCCATTTATTATCCCCTTTAGACGTAATGACGTGCTAGTGGGATACCACCATAAAAAAATTATATCAACCGCCATTGTTATAATAAAAAAATCATGTTCACATCAGAATAAATATTACTCCTATTTTTGGTGATAAACATCACGAAAAAAGTGTGGGGTTAATGATTTTAGTAATAATTTCCAGGAAAAATCAAAAAAAGTAGTAGTAGTATTATTTTTAGATTTCCATATTGTAATCAAACTTGCATACTGATTGTAGAATGCCGGTAGTTGGCTCTGATTCAACGGTTCCTGGTAGGTTTGTCCAAGAGTAGGTGAGTTTCATAATGCTCTGACAAATCAGGCATAAGAATATATCATGAGGCTTGCTGGGTGCCCATGAACATTTTTTAACAGTCATTATTCCCCGATTAGCTCTGGAACGGGTCTGGACTTTGAAGCCTAAATTTTCATATAATTGTGAAATCCAAGATAGATAAATTTTCATTTTTTCATCATCATCTAATTCATCATAGGGTTTTTGGCTATATTCTCGGGCAAAATTAGTGAAGAGTGGTTTCATATTCTGTTCAAAAAGCCTCATAAAGCGCGAAAGGAAAGCACTCCTCTCAGGAACAGGCATTTTTGACACAAGTTCTGGTAAAGCGCTGCGCATGAAAATCTGAACATCTTTTAGACCAGCCTTTTTTTCTTCTTCAAGTTCCTTCCTAGTCATTTCATAATTTTTCAATGCCAATTCAATATTATTACGCAAGGTTGCCTCTTCAATAGGTTTGATTAGGTATGCAGTTGCCCGGGTATCCATCATCCGTTGAAATGTTTCCATATCATCCAATGCAGTTAAATAGATAAGAGGGATATCCATAAAACTCTTAATAATGGTTGCAGCATCAATACCATCCATATCTCCTTGTAGGGTGATGTCCATCAGAATCAAGTCAGGTTTAATGGCAAATGCCTCTTGAATCGCTTCATTCCCTGATTTGGCAATGGCTGGAACATAGTATCCTAATGATTCTAAACTCTCTTGGATCTCAATGGCGCTTATTCCTTCATCTTCAACCACCAAGATTGTTTCGCCTACCATGATATCACTATTACTATTTACAATTTATTTAGGTATTTATATTGCAATCTTAATCTACCTTGATTTTTTTTTAAACATAATTCTATAAGTACTTATCATCCAGTGAAAGGATATGGAAGCCTACATGACACTACTTTCTATTCACACTATGGGATAAGAATATCAGTAGCAATGATGAAACTCTAAAAGATTTACCTTAATTTTTATTTCATGGAAAGTTCTTTTTATATTTCTTTTTATACCAATCAATAAGTTCACCAGCAATACTTATCCTTGAAGGGATATCTGGAAGTTCATCTGGGCTAAACCATTTTGCATGGGCTATTTCTTCCCCATCAACCATTATTTCTCCGCTATCATATTTAGCAGTAAAAGCTATCATCAGAGAATTGGGAAAAGGCCAGGGCTGACTTCCGAAATATTCAATATCTTTAATACTTAATCCTACTTCTTCTAAGGTTTCTCTTAAAACAGCTTCCTCCAAGGTTTCACCGGCTTCCACAAATCCAGCGATAAGACCATACCTGTTATTGGGGGCATTGTTGTGTTTTGCCATTAAAAGTTTACCATCTTTTACTATGGCAGTGATCACTGCAGGTGAAAGCCTGGTGTGACTGGAAAAACCACATTCTGGACACAGTTTCACCATTTCATCTACCTTGGTTTCAGTAGCTGTGCCACATTTTCCACAAAACTGATGATTAGAATCCCAATTAACGATCTGCACAGCTCGACCTGCTAGAAGATAAACATCTTCATCTAAATCATCATATGACTGCCGGAGATCCTTAAAAACCATTCCTTCAGGAGCATCAGTTTTAGGGATGACTTCTGCAGAATAGCAAGGATGTTGGTCTAGCGTCCCAATATACTGAGTTCTAATGGGGGAAATCTTTAATTTACCCAAATTTTTGGTGAAAGGGATATTTATAGGGTTATTAGTGTCTATTAACAATTTATTTAGTTGAAAAACAAACCAGTATGCAGGGCCAGCATTATTATGATGAGGGTTGTGGGATGGTTTATAACGTTTATAAATACTTTCTCGCGCCATATTATTTCTCGGGTCTGATTTTTATAAAATATTCAGGAGTTTGGACTTTAATCAACGAAGCACTGGTTCATAGATCGTGTTACGTTCTACAGGAACACGCCCAACTGCTCTAATTATATTATGCATTTTGTCTGGTGATAGGAATTCACCATGAGATGAGCCTGCTGCTATGGAAATTTTATCCTCCATCATCGTGCCCCCCAAATCATTAGCACCGCAACAGAGTGCCATTTGCGCCATACGAGTACCAATTTTAATCCAAGATGCTTGAATGTTAGGTATATCTCTTCCAAGAATTATACGAGCTATAGCGTGCAATTTAAGATCATCCAAGCCACTAGCGCCATCTGATTTTAGCCCCATCTTATTGTTTTTTCCCAGAAAAGTCATTGGAACTAGTTCAGTGAATCCTTTTGTCATTCTCTGGATGTCCCTAAGTATGAATAAATGTTCAATACGGTCTTCCCATGTTTCAATACTCCCATACATGATGGTTGAAGTTGTAGGAATATTAAGTTCATGGGCTTTTCGGATGATATCCACCCATTGGCTGGTAGAAACTTTATTAGGGCAGAGTTTCTCTCTCACACTATCCACCAGTATTTCTGCAGAAGCTCCTGTCATTGTGTCCAGTCCAGCATCCTTAAAACAGGACAATGAGTCTTCAATAGACATTTGAGAATTCAATGCAGCATGGTAAACTTCCACAGGTGACATGCTATGCAAATGAATCTTAAAATGATCCTTAATGGTGGAAAAAAGGTCACAGTAAAAATCAACATCCATGTAGGGCATTACCCCTCCAAAAAGACATATTTCAGAAGCTCCAACATCCACAGCTTCTTCAATACTTTCCAAAATTTCTTCAGTGGTCATTTCATAGCCAATATGGTCTCGGAATGAGCAGAAACTACATTTGATCATGCAGTGATCAGTTATGTCGATGTTTCGGTTAAAAACAAAGGTAACCTCCTCTCCAACTATTTCTTGCCTCAACTTGTCAGCAGTGTCAAATAACTGGAAATGATTGGATTTGACCAGTTTTTTGGCATCTTCTCTGGTTATATGTCCATCAAGAGAATTTTGGTATATATTTTCCATCATAATAATTAACTCTCCAAATTGGATATTTAGATTAGAGGATTAGGTATCATATCTAGACATCTTTCTTCTCCATCATTAGTTTCTTCTCCGTCATTAGTATAAAACTATTTATATAAAAAATACTCCTAATTAAGACCTCCACACAAATAATAATCAAAGGTTCTTATCCCAAATTATCAAAATAGATGTTATGCCTCACAAAAAAAAAATCGCAAAAAAAATCTGATTAAATCTTAGAACAGTAATAGTGATCTTAAGAATCAATAAAGAAAGTGTATAAGTAAATAAAGAGGATTTATTTTTTCCTCTGTTTTGTAGTTTTCAAACCTAAGGATAATTCAGGGAAGGATATGTTTTTTACTATTTTTCTAAATTCATTATAAGTTATAACTATTAACAGTATTTTTTTTGCAGATTAAAAACATACCCTAATTAATTAACCTTCGATTCTCTCCACATTAAGATATCCATAACTGTCAACCAGTTCTTTGAACTCATCAGTAGTGGTAACAGATTCTAACGCTTCTTTAATATCTTTAAGAATGTTAGCATCTCTAAGTTTCTTTGCTACATCCGAATAGTCCTTTTTAAGGACGATGGTGACTGCAATTTTTTCGTCTTCAAATTTGCAAACATTATTACCATCATTATCTGTTGAGAATTTTATTTTATTTTCCACTTTATCACCACATAGACAAATTATATAAAAAAATCTCTATTCCCATCTACACATGATTATCTGTTTTTATTAGATAATTAAGTTATCCATCACTGGTTTTTTCAAGGATTGATTTAACCATTTTATAAAAAAAATACTGGTTTAGGGTTTAGAAAGATTGTCTAAGGCCATCTGGGAAGCATTTTGCTCAGCCTCTTTTTTACTACCTCCAAGGCCTGTTCCTTGGATTTTCCCATCAATCACACAAGCCATCTGGAAGGTTTTATTGTGTGGTTTTCCTTCTTCTTTAATCAATTTGTAGGCAATATTAAAGCCATCCTGGTCACATAATTGTTTCAATTCTGATTTATAATCACAGAAAAAAACATCTCCTTGGTTTATGTGGGGGATAACTGTATGGGAGAGGAATTCTTTCACAGTATCCAATTCTTGGTCCAGATATAATGCTCCAATAAACGATTCAAACACATCACTAATAACTGAATCTATTTCTCTTCTGGTCAATTCCATGCCCTTGCCTAATTTAATAAATTGATGGAACCCTAACTCCATAGAATAAGTGTACAGTGCCTGTTTACACACATAATTTGAACGCTGACGGGTTAATTCACCCTCAGTTAAGTTAGTATTGCTGTTGTATAAATATTCAGACACAACCAAGTCAAGAACTGCATCACCCAAAAATTCTAACCGTTCATAACATTCAGTGAGGTTATTTTCGTTAGAATAGGATTCATGAAGAAATGCCAACTGGTAAAGATAGGGGTTGTTGGGTTTAATTTTAAATTTTTCTAAAATTCTCATACTATCATTATTGGAGATATTGCTTTGTAAGTCCATACTTGATAAAAATCACTACTTGAATAATCTATGGAACTATTTAATAATAATATAACACCCTTAAATAGAAAAAATATGTTCTACGCAATATGAATAAATTCACACATTCCTATTATGTTAAAATAACACTGAACCAATCTGTAATTAAAAAAAAATATCAAAATATACAATCCTAAGTGGACAAAAATTTATTTAAATGGTTATAATGCAAAATTCAGGAGAATCTATAATTCTATGCATAATATAAAATTAACATCAAAACAACATGATTACACTGAAAATTATCCTGCTCTAGTAAGACAAGGAAAAATATATTAAAATATTAGCATCTTTGCGCTCAATTGATAATGATTCTTGCTATTAGGTGAAGTATGAATAATAAACCTATAAAAAGGGGTTTCAGTTAGTTATTTCAGTAGTTATTATTATTTCATTAGTTAAATTATATGGATGACTTTACAGAAAATATCATATGTTTCTAAGCACATATCATTTGGCACAGAAATTAGCTAAAAAAATTCTTTGCTTTTTATATTTTCTTTAGGCTATAGAAATTTATTCATTTGGCAGAACAATTGATTCATAGTTATAACCTCATTTGATGAAATTCCACTATCAAATAGGCGGAGGAATAGAGATGTCAAATTCATCAGGGCAATATTCAGGCAATGAAAATAAAAAAGAGGCTTGGCACGCGCTAAGCATTGACGAAACATCTAAAAAGTTGGAAGTTTTAATAGAACAAGGTCTTAAATCTACAGATGTCGTAAATCGTGTTAAAAAATATGGATTAAATGTGCTTGAAGAAGAAAAGGAGAAACCCGGATGGAAGAGATGGTTAGAACAGTACAAAGCCTATATGCAAATTGTTTTAGTTGTTGCAGCTATAGTAAGCCTTTTCATCGCAGAATATAGGACATTTTTACTTCTACTTATTTTAACAATTTTCATCGCTAATTTAGGATATAAGCAGGAAGCAAAAGCATCAAAGAGCGTTGCCGCACTTAACAAGATGATGAAAGTAGTTGCCAAAGTGCGCCGAGATGGTGTAGTAACTCAAATCGAGGCTGAAAACATAGTACCTGGTGATATTGTCATCCTAGATGCTGGTGATCGTGTCCCAGCTGATGGGCGGGTAATTGTTGCAACTAACCTCCAAATAGAAGAATCAGCCCTCACAGGAGAAAGTATAGCAGTTGATAAGAATATTGAAGTTATTACAACACCAGATCCACCCATCCAAGACTTGGTGAATATGGCCTTTATGAATACCAATGTAACCAGAGGGCATGGTGAGATCCTCATCACCCAGACTGGAATGAACTCAGAAGTGGGCCATATAGCCACTATGTTAAAGGAGCATAAGCTTGAAAAAACCCCCCTCACTAAACAAATTGACCGAGTCACTCTGTTTATTATAGGAATGGCAATTTTCGCATTTTTAGCTATTGTGGCCATTGGAATTTACCAGGGAGGATCATTTAAGACTCTGTTTAATATTGGCATATCTCTGGCCATTGGTTCTATCCCAGATGCCTTACCTGCTGTTGTTACGTCCATCCTAGCCATGGGTATGGTAGCTATGGCTAAGAAGAATGCTATCATCAAGAACATGCCAGCAGTGGAAACCCTGGGCTCCACCACCGCAATCAACTCCGATAAAACCGGTACACTAACCATGAACCAGATGACTGTTAGAGCTATATCCACTGTGAAGCATCGATACACTGTCTCTGGAGAAGGGTACAGTTTCGATGGGAAGATACAGAGAATAGAAGGAGAACCAGAAGAAAACCTCGATTATGTTCTATTTCCATGTGCTCTTTGTATTGACACTGTCATTAAAGATGGAGAAGTAGTAGGGGACCCGACAGAGGCCGCACTTTACGTGCTTGCAGAAAAAGGTGGTGTTAATGTTCAACAATTCCAGAAAAACAATCCCAGAATTGCAAGCATTCCCTTTGATTCTGAATACAAATTCATGGCAACTTTCCATAACATGAAAACATCCTCTGGAAAACAAGTAGTCCGGGCATATGTTAAGGGTGCTCCTGATGTAATACTCAGACGATCGGATTATGGCCTTATGCCCGATGGCCAAGCTAAAAAATTAAATTCAAAAGACCGAAAAAGGGTTGAAGACGAAAACAAGCGTATTGCCAGTGAAGGATTACGAGTTTTAGCATTAGCTCAGAAAGATTTTGACCCAGAAACATTCGATCCCAAGGCAGACCTTATGCCTCTTACAGAAAGCATGATGATGACTGCACTTATTGGCGAAGTTGACCCTCCTCGAAAAGAAGCTAAAAATGCCATAAAAAAGGCTAAAGAGGCGGGTGTGAGGGTAAGGATGATTACGGGTGATCATGCAGTAACAGCCGAAGCTATTGGTCACGAATTAGGTATTGAAGGGACGACTATTACAGGGAAAGAATTTGCAGCCTTAAGCGATGCAGAAGCAGAAAAGAGAATTGATGATATAGGAATTCTTGCCCGAGTTGCCCCTGAACACAAGGTTCGGCTGGTGAAAACCTTGAAAAGGAAGGGAAATATTGTGGCCATGACTGGTGATGGTGTAAACGATGCTCCCTCCATCAAAGCAGCAGATATTGGTATTGCAATGGGAATAACAGGTACAGATGTTGCTAAGGGGGCTGCCGAGATGATCTTAGTTGATGATAACTTTTCAACCATTATCTCTGCCATCGAAGAAGGGCGAAAGATCTATGACAATTTACAAAAATTCCTTAGAATCCAAATTGCCAATCTTTTCATGTTCATATTAGCCTTTTTAGGTTCATCAATATTTGCTATTGCCGGCACAGCACTGTACACGCCCGGACAAGTATTGTGGATTCACATGCTCATTGTTGCCCCTATAGGGATGATGTTCGGACTTGACATGGCAACACCAGGAATTATGAACCGCAAACCACGAAGATATGATGAAGGCATTATTTCAAAGACTATGTACTTAAAGTTGTTCATCTTCGGAGCATTTATGGCAGCATCATCACTCTATGTGTACCAGATGGGGCAAACAGCATATGGCTCTCTTCAAATCGGCCAGACAATGGGACTTGTGACACTATCTTTAATGAACATATTCCTCGCCTTAAACATTCGATTCCCCAGAGAAACAGCATTTCAAAGGGCAACCTTTTCCAATCACAGACTCATCTATGCATATCTATGGATTCTTTTCGGAACTTTTCTCATCACCGAAACCAGGCTTTTCCATCAACTTTTTGGAACAGTGTCACTTGATGCATACCAGTGGGGAATTTGCCTAATCCCTGGAATCATCCTGTTAATCATAGGTGAGATTGATAAAAGGTTCATTCAAAGCAAAAAATAGAATTCCACACAGCACGGGTTCATGCCACTTTAAAAAGATAAATGGTATAACTGGTAATAAGGGCATTACATAGTGATGTCTTTTTACCAATATTCTTATGGTTTTAATATTTCTCATGGGTCCAATATTTCTCATGGGTCCAAAATCGGTTTGCCACTGTTGACTAGGAGTTCTAAGTTTGATTTGAAAGCCCAGTAATCAAATTGCCCGAAAAGTTTAGTGAAGGCCATGGTAAAACCTCCATGGGTTATCTACTCTAAGTTATTCTTTTTCAAGTATTCCATGGAAATGTATGAGTTTCTTTTTTCGTTTTACATTTTTCTGGATGTTTTTATTTATTCAGATACTGCTTAATGGGCATATTAACATCTTGGCCTTGTGTGTGATCCTCAAGTAACTGTCCAGGCGCATACCAGTTAACATTTTCAGACCTCCTGAATCGAATTGATATGATTTGGTGTTTCCTATGGAATTTATTGGATTTATGGATTTTTTTTGCTTATGATATTGAATATAAACAAAAGTATTAAAAATAAACTCCTAAATAATAAATCGTTGGTTTGTTGTGCTTATTTATAAAAATACGAAAATGAATATAACCCTATAATGGTATAAATAGAGTAACTTTTAAATTAAGTTACGTTGGAGTATGATAAATGAATTTTTACAGAATCCTAAAAGAAGGAGAAGGAACAACCGTAGAATTTAATGAATCTATGGGAGAAAATGTATTCAAGACAGTGTCTGCATTTTCAAACACTGATGGTGGTATTTTATTTTGTGGTATCTCTGATAAAGGAGATATTCTTGGTTTTGATTGTAGTCAAAAGCCTGTTCGTATTATTACCAATAAAATATTGGATAAAATGGGAATTCATCCTAATATTTCCTGTTTTGAGTTTGATGGGAAGAAGGTTTTAAGGATAGATGTTGAAAAAAGTTATAATCCTATTTCTTACAATGGAAAATTTTATAAAAGAGTTGGCACTACTACGACTGGAATGTTGGGGGATGAATTACGGGATTTCTTTTTAAAGGGGAGTAATTGGGATGGCTTGACCAATGATTACAGTCTGGATGAAATAGATGAGGAGGCTGTTCGCAGATTTATTAGGAGAGCTGTCAGTAAAGGAAGACTAGTCGCAGATGATGCTGCAGATCTATCTGATTTACTTCTCAAAATTAACCTTTT
>DUPR01000042.1 GCA_012838205.1 Methanobacterium sp. | reverse complement strand
CGAACCAAAGAAGAATTAATTAAAATACAAGGTGGTAACCTAAAACCTAATGATGGTTCTAACCAAGGAAACCAGGGAGGTTCTTCCCAGGGAGGTTCTTCCAGTACTGGATCACTCTTTGATAATGGATCAGGTGCAACCGGGTATGTTGGTTCAGTTGGAGATTCAGGAGTAAACGTTAGTGCTGCTTCTGAAACCACAACTTCTGCTGATTCTGAAGCTGGTGATGCTGGAAAATCCGGAAAATCCTATGAAGTTACCAAAGCTGGAGCTCAGGGAACTGATAACACACCATGGGGTACTTACGCCGTAGTTGGAGTTTTATCTGTTCTAGCATTAGCTGGTGTTGGATTCTTCTTCAGAGGTAGTTTGTTCGGTGAATAAAAAGATTAAATTTTTTCCCCTATTTTTTTCTTTTTTTAGGATAATTATTTATCAGTAATACTTCTCATTTTTACTTCCATGTTTTTTAATTTAATATCAAATTTTTGGAATATTTTTTAGGTTATTTCTTTTTATTTTTCGTTTTTAGAGTTGAATCATTCTCATTTTGGAATTATTAATTAACGCATTTTAGTAATAAAAATGAAGCTTATTCATTGAATTTTGTATGATCATATTAGTATTTATTACTATATTTTGTGATTGAGGATAATGTTAATAACACAAAAGATATATAGGGTATTACTTCATATTGGAGTTGACATAGATTTTTTATGTCAAGATAAATTATAAAAGGAGGTGAAAAGATGAGAAAACAAGGAGTAATTCTGATTTTTGCGGTATTGTTTGCTTTGATTCTTTGTGGGGCAGCTTCAGCTGCTGATTCATCTAGCGCTGGGGGTGATTGTAATGGTAATGTTTCTAATGCAGAAGCCATTGATCCTATCCTCTTGGTGAATGTTGGTTACGAATACGCCAACGATAAAATAAATCCTGAGTTTAAGGTCACGGATTCAACCAATAAAAACGTGGTTTTTGACAAAGTAAAGTTAAATGAAAATTGGAAACTGAACTTCACCGTAGCCGGTGTAAGTAATGGAACCTCATTTAACGTTATTGTCAGCGCTCCAGGATACATAACTCAGACTCAGCAAGTGAAAGTTTATCAGGGAGGTTCTGATCCTAATTTTTATGGAACTGCAACCTTTGATATGAAAGCCACCAAGAACTATAAGCTTGGTCGAGAAGTCACAGCCAAAGCAGACAAGTTACTGGGATTATCAGGCGCTAAAGCTTCGGATGTTCTTGTGATCACTACTGCGGGTATTACTAAACGTGATGGAACCACCACTGAGGACTGTATAGAGGGTGTATTAAATGGTTTGGGTGGTAAAGTCACATTTGGTCAAGGTAACTTGCTTATTCTTCGTAAATCATCAACTGATCCAGTTGATTTCGCGTTCATCAAGAAGAATGGCAACTCAATCCAAGCAGTGTTCTTCTTAAAAGGTTCAACAACACCTGTTTATCAGGGAACCATTTCACAAGACATGAAAGTAGCACAATGGAACAATCTGGTTAAAAAAGTAGGTGGAACTAACGCATTTACCTATACTAGTCTGGCCAATGCATGGAAAGCAGGAGCACCTGCAGATCTGTTAAGAGAAGCAGCCTTCCATGGGCACATGTGTCAAGGAACCATAAGTGGATATGCAATAGCTCATGTATTGCTTGATTATTATCCACCAGTCAAGGACACACAAAACCCTGGATCACCCTATGATGTCAGTGCTTACAAAATCATTGGTGTACCTGGAGATTCTGATGATGATGCCCTCATAAACTTCCTGAACACAACTCCTGGTAAAGGAGGATACGCAGGATACGACACCACTAGTAGTGGAGCTACAGCCAACATGGTGGCATTCATCCGCTGGGTTGAAACAACCCAAACTGGAGACCTTATTATTATGAAATTCAACAAGAAGGAACTCCAACAGCAATACAAAGCTCTAGGCAATACATTGAAAAATGATTTAGACGAGTTAAAATTCAACACATGGTTGTTGAGTCTCATTAAAAACAAACAATACATGCAACTAGTGTCATTTGTCAGAGAATTGAAGGGACTTAACGAAGAACAATACTACACTTTAGTAGGTACTGCTGGAGATATCAAAAACAAGGATGGATCAGTCCGAATTTCTGCTAGAGAAGCTAAAGGATTAGATTTAGCCTATATAGATAGTTTAGGTCTAGCAAAAGCTACCAGAAATATTCCATCAAACACACAACTTGGAACTTTAACTCCTGCAGAAATCAAACAAATAGGAACTAATGCAGCTAAACTGGCTAAAAATATCTTTTTAAATGAAAAAGGTATAACCCTAGAAAAAGACTGCAAAAACCTAGTAGTACAAACATCAGCTAGTTATGCTCTCCTCAATGGTCAGATCACTGACATGGCAATGGATGGAGTCTACGAAGAACTGGGATCTCGATTAAGTCGGAAAACTTTACTACCAATGCACGTAGCACCTTGGAAAATGCTCTACTTCTGTTTCACACTACGCGGAGCAGATGGAGAAACTATGAATTCACTATACATGACCTACAACCTGGCAACTAAATCTTTCTTGGTTGGTAATGGTAGTGACGGTAAGAAGGTAAATGACATTGGACCTAAAGCTTTGAACAATGTCACTCAATTAAACAACATCAAAAAAGCCTTTGCAGTTGGGGAATTCTTTGGTAATATTCAAAGCATTGCCAATGCATGGAGAGTTAACCCACGCTACGACCAGCTAGTTACTTTCTTGTTCCACGACCATGCCTGTCCTGGAGTACAACCCGGATTCTTTATAACCGACATGGTATTAAAAGACTTCCCGTTGGGTCCTAATGAAGAATACTTCTACATGGCTTCCAGTATCTACTGTAAAGATGATAGTTTGGTCTATCTAATGGGAGTATCACCAGGTATGGGTAGTTACATGAACCAGAGACTAATCAACGAAGATACTGCGTCAGACATCATCCCAGGTGCAAGAATGGAAGGAGTACTAGTTGTATGGGACAAGAAGAACAATATCGGACGTGCCGTAATAGTTAACTTCTTATCTCCGACACTGGACAGCTCTGGATTAATTACCAGCGAAGCACAGCGTGAAAGTATGATTCACTACTATGTAAACGCCTACAATGGCTTACCATACGACCGTATGATAAAATCATACTCTCAGACAACAACTGACTCTCGATGGATCACAGCTGAAGAGTTTGCTATCATCAAACAGGGAGGATTAGCTAGTGGAACAGCTTTAGACTACGTTAAAAGCATACCTGCGGATCGTACACGAAATGATCTAATAAAAATTCCAGGTAAATCTAATGGTGGCTCAAATTCTCAAGGAACATCTTCCAATGGTGGAATTACCTCTGCTATAGGGCCTGGTGCAACCGGGTATGTTGGTTCAGTTGGAGATTCAGGAGTAAACGTTAGTGCTGCTTCTGAAACCACAACTTCTGCTGATTCTGAAGCTGGTGATGCTGGAAAATCTGGAAAATCCTATGAAGTTACCAAAGCTGGAGCTCAGGGAACTGATAACACACCATGGGGTACTTACGCCGTAGTTGGAGTTTTATCTGTTCTAGCATTAGCTGGTATTGGATTCTTCTTCAGAGGTAGTTTGTTCGGTGAATAAAAAAATTAAATTTTTTCTCCCTTTCTTTTTTTGGGATATATCATTTTTTTTCTTGAATTTTTCTTGATCTATAAGATAGTGCTGATGAATTTGTTCTCAATAAAAATATCATTAAAATAGGGTTAGGGGGCCCTTTATTTTATGGCCCCATATTTTTTGACACCTTAAGAAAATTAGGAGGTTTACTGGACCCTAATGGTGTCATTTTTTGTAGGTATAATGGATAGACAAATAGTCTCTACTTCTTCATATATACACTTTACTTTAATTTTTTTCAAGTAAAATGGATAAATTTATATTATTATAATCCCTATTATAAAATGAACTTTCATTAAAAGAAAATATGTTAAACCTACATCGGAGGTGTTTTAGATGGTAGAAAAAAAATCCCCGGCAGAAGGATGGCCGGTTATTAATGGTGATTATGTGGTGGGTGATCCGCAAAGTTGTGTAGCCGGTGCTACATTGGCTTCTCACATTGAAGAAGTCCTGGTGGATGCTGGGGCGGCTATTGCTGGGCCCTGTAAAACCGAGAACTTGGGGATCGAAAAAATGGTTGCTAACCTTATTTCCAATCCCAACATCAGGTTTTTGCTCTTGTGTGGCTCTGAAGTGCAGGGGCACATCACCGGTCAAAGTATTGAGGCACTTCACGCTAATGGTGTGGATGCTGATAAAAGAAAGATAGTTGGTGCCACAGGCGCTATTCCATTCATTGAAAATATGCCTGACGAGGCCATTGAACGTTTCCAGCAGCAGATGGAGATAGTGAGCATGATAGATATAGAAGATGCAGCAGCTATCCAGTCCAAGGTAAAAGAGTGCATTGAAAAAGATCCAGGGGCTGTAGATTCTGAAACCATGATTATTGAGCTAGAAGATGATGAGGAAGAGGAGGATATTGGGGAAGTTATGGTTGTTGATGAAAATGTCGAATCAACCTTTTTTAATAGGTTAATTGGTTATTTAGTAAGTATTGAAATAAATACATGATAAGCGATTCTTATTTTTAAATGTTTTTTTTTAGTTTATTTATATAACTAAATTCTTTTTTTTGGTTTTTTTTTCAAATTAATTTTTGGGCAACTGAAAATATAAAAAAAAGAATGTTCATGATTCAACAATCAACTTGAATTTATCATTTTAATTAATAAGAAAGAATGAGGTCAATGTATTGAAAAATATAGAAAAATTCGAATTTTTAGAAAAAAAACTTTAGATTTAGGAACTACAGATGCAAGGGTTATTCCTACAGATCCGGTGGTGGTGGAGGATAAGGTGCGTTTGAGATGCATGGTGCGATGTCCTTACTATGGTAAGGGTTTGAAATCCCCACCTTTTACACCTAGCGTAGGAAAGTTCCGGTAAATGCTTTTGACTATAATTTCGCTATGGTTGTTAATTTTAATCCTCCAATGACCTCCAATAAAATATTAGCAAAAATTGATATTAAGATTGGAGATGAATCAAACCGGTTGCGGGATCAATTTAATGATATTGATCAGTTATCTCCCTGCTCAGATTATTCAGATACTTATAAAAATATTTTAACAAATTTGCTTGAGCTTGAAAGGGCAGCTTTCAATAAAGGATATGTATTTGCCACGGCATTTTTTTTGGAAGATGTTGGCTCTGTGAAAACTGTGATGTAGAAAGTGGTGTATGTCATAATCCCATGATAGCCCGTTTTTCTGCCGAATCCATGGGTACAAATTTATTAAAAACTGCAGAAATTGAATTAAATGTTAATCCTAAAGATGATCCCTACTTAATGGCCATATTATTAATAGATTAATATTTTAAGATTTATAACGAGCTCAACAACAAAGTTAGACTGGATAAATATAAAAAGGTGATTCCATGTCAAAAATCAGTTTAAAAACCAATTATGTGGAAAAGGCTTTAGCCAAAAGCCATTACATCCCAGATGATAAAATTGTCACTGTGGTATTTAGCATTATCACTTCAAAAACCAATATTAATTTAAGGACCACCATGAACTGGTAAAACAGAACTTTCAAAGGCTCTATCTAGAGCTTTTGATAGGGAATTTTTTAGGGTGCAGTGTTATGAGGGCATAACCTTCGAACAGATTGTGGGAGAATGGAACTATCAGAAACAGCTCTTAAGTCTGGAGATGTCCAAGATCAAGGAGACCAGTGAAGACGTGTTCCAGGTGAAATTCTTCATTAAAAGGCCAATGTTAACCTCTTTTATGAGTGAGAAAGATTCTGTAATATTAATTGATGAAATTGATAAAGCTGATGAGGAAGTGGAAAGCTTCCTCTTGCAGGCTCTGGGAGAAAAACAAATAACTGTAAATGACCTGGGAACTTTCCATCTTCACAATGATCTTCTGGTTATCATGACATCAAATTCCCAGAGACAGCTTCTGGACGAGACCAAAGACCGTTGTCTGTATCTCTACATCGACTACCCCTCCTTTGAAAGAGAAGTGGAAATAGTTAAATCACACTCCCCAGAAGCTCCTTCCGCACTGACTGAAAATGTGGTTAAGGTTATACAGAAAATCCGGAAACTGAACTTGACTAAAACACCTTCTATCCGGGCCTGAAACCGCGTTGTTAGGTGTGATATTTGCAGGAGCAGGCATTTCTGAGATGCTACTTGGTACTGAAGAAGTATGGAGTGCTGTTTTCATGCCAACAATGACTACTAAAACTTATGAAGAACAGATTCACGATTGGCCATCATGGTTCATATGATAAAATCAAAAATTCAACTTACTTATTCAAACTTCCACTAAATTCATCTTATATCTATTTATTTTATGCTTTTGTAGTGATTTGGATAGTGATTCTGTCTTTTTATATTTATTATTATTCAAAGAAGATATACAATCGAAGACATAGAAAATAAGGAATTAAACTTCACATGTTACAGTTTTTTTTGAAATGTAAATGTAAACTATGGATTTGGATTTAATGCATGGTGTGAAAATTGAACATTAGATGCCAAAAACAGTCTGGCAAAAAATGATCAAAATTTAGCTTATCCTGGTGCAGATGCACCAGCTATGATAGGCACTGATCCTGTGACCAACAGTACAATAAACTTGAACTTCACATGTAACAATATCCTCAGAACAAGTCCTATCATGTACTTGGATGGTTTTTTAGCGGGTTATGAGGGTGTTAAGAGTTTTGCCATTGCCACCACCCAAGTCACAGATGAGATTGCTCAGTACTGGGCTGATCAGAAAAATGCAACTGATGTTTATGGAAACCTCCTTTACCTTCCAGGGGCGATGAAAGCAGCCTATGGAACATTCTTCACATCTTTGATGATGATTTATTGTCATGATATGGTGGCGGATCAGGCGGCAGAGGAGTTTAATGTTACATGGAGTTGAACACACCCCATTATAGTTTCTGTGGGTGATGATGCCTATCAAACCTACCTGACGTTGGAGAGTGACCATATCATGGGAATGACAGTTATAGGCTCACTTAAAAACACCATACTCTACAACTCAGTATGTTCTTCTGAGATCTCAACC
Source organism: Methanobacterium sp. (assembly GCA_012838205.1). Lineage (NCBI taxonomy): Archaea > Methanobacteriati > Methanobacteriota > Methanobacteria > Methanobacteriales > Methanobacteriaceae > Methanobacterium > Methanobacterium sp. Next base: position 185 of record DUPR01000042.1, on the reverse strand, counting down.
ATTGAATATGCTGTGATGGAGAATTTAGGGGAAAGTCAGTTCAGTACTACTAGTTCGTCTGTTAATTCTGTAGTAATAGATTTAATATATGATTATTTATTCAATAATATGAGTTTGGAAGGTTTTATTCAAAATGGTTATATTATAATAAAGTCTGAAGGAAATAATAGTAATTTCCTGGTGTT
>DUPR01000041.1 GCA_012838205.1 Methanobacterium sp. | reverse complement strand
TAACACGAAAAATTATTGCTAAAATAAGTTAAAAATGCCTTAACAGCATTATTAGTGTACTTAATGAACGGGTCATACTTTTTTTAAACCAAAACTTATTTTTATCATTAATTATAAATTTAACTTTCATCTTAAAAATAAGTGGTGATAGTATGCGTGAAATACTAGTAATTATAGCAATTTTGGGAATAATTGTTTGTGCCTCTGGTTGTACTGACAATACAACAACGACCAAAACTTATTCTGGCAATGGTGTTAGTTTTTCTTATCCTGGGAACTGGGAAGAATTGAATGTTTCTAGTACTCAAGAATCAGTTGGTGATGCTGGAAAAGCTTTAGTCATTGTTGGAATCGAAGGTCAGGATATGTTTGGCTTATTCAAAGTTAATGTTGGAGCCAACCAAGTATTATCCACTCCTAGCGAATGGCTGGCAAATATGAAAAAAGCGCTTGGAACACAATATGTTTCGAGTAAAACCATTACTGTGGATGGTGAAGATGGTGTTCAGCTAATTGCCGAGGATAAAGATGGTTTTAAGTTTTATTATGCCTTCTGGAATAAAAATGGAAAAGGATACATGGCTTTACTAACTACTAAAACTGAATCTCAAGATGTATTCGATTCCATAATCGACACTGTTAAAACCACCTAGATTTTTTTCTTTTTTTCCCATTTTTTTTATATATATACTCTAGACTATTTGTAAAAAAAATTCTTCCAAAGTTAGTGTTATGTTAAACCGCTATATTTTGAAAATCATTGTAACTGGACTTATTTTCTCCATTATCATAATATCTGGTTGTACCACTCTTCCAACAAATTACGAAGATGAAACGCTTAGCTTTAATGTCCCTCCCCATTGGCGAGTAAATGAAGAACAAATCAGTGACGAACTGGCCAAGTTACAGCCAGTTGATGCTATTTATCCTGTTATTTATATACACCAAAGCGATCTTAAACCCCGTGACATCATTGATGGATATGTCACAAATTATCCTTATGAGTATCCCCGGTTTAAGGTAGTAACCCGTGAGTATGTGAAAGTGAATGGTTTTGAAGGAGAAAAACTGATTTACAAAAACAGTGCACAATATGATTTTCTTTTAATCGGTCCTGATTTTTTCTCAGTTGTGGTAGCTTTTGGGAAATCCAACCAGACCTACGTTATTAGTACAACCGAGGCCATGGAACATACATATTACTCCCGGGTCGAACCTGCCCTGGAAGTGTTGTTAAATTCCATTAAAGTCAAAGAATAAAAAATTAATAGTTAAATTCTCTTTTTGTATTTAACTTCTTTAAAACAGATTTTAGTGGTTGTTCCATTGTTACTTTCAATGGTCATATGACCATCAATTTGATCCACTAAACTCTTAACAAGTTTTAGGCCGAGTGAATCTGTTTTTTCGTAATCAAGATCTTTCGGTACTCCAATACCATTATCAGACATAATTAAGTGGATATCATCTTGATAAGAGTTGATTTTAACGATAACCTCACCAGTTTTATTAGGGAATGCATGTTTAACACTGTTTGTAACGATTTCATTGATTATAAGACCACAGGGGATGGCTGTGTCTATGCCAATTTCAATGTTTTCCACATCTACTACCCTTTTTATATTGTTAGTATTGATTCCATAGCTAAAGAAGATGTTAGAAACCAGTGCTTCCACATAATCCTTTAAGTCTATCTTAGTTAAACTAGGGGATTGGTAGAGTTTTTCATGCACCATGGCCATACTTTTTATCCTTCCTTGACTCTCTTTCAAGAGATTTGCTGATTTTTCTTCAGTCACATAGTTAAGTTGAAGGTTAAGTAGGCTGGAAATGATTTGCATATTGTTTTTTACCCGGTGGTGGATTTCTCTGAGTAAAACCTTCTTTTCATGCAAGGAGTCTTTAATCCTTTTATCTGTCTCTTTGTTCTGGATTGCCAGAGCATAAAAATTAGCTAGTCTTTCAATAGCATCCAAATCATCTTTAGTGTAATTATCAGAGGCATTAGTCAAGGTGATTATCCCAACCAATTTTTCAGCAAGGAGCACTGGTACAATTAGTATATTTTCTAATTCAGGATAACCATCAGGAACGTATCCAAAATTAGGATTTTCATGGGGGGAATTATCAATTAAGGGCTTTTTAGTTTCCAATGACTTCCTTAATAAGCCAATATTTTTTCCCTCAGAATTTATTGGGAATTGAAATTGTGAAATTCCTTCAAAATTAGGTGGTGATCCTGAAACCATTGTTCCATCAATCAGTTGAAGGTTAGGATCAATAGTAGCTGCTAAACCATATTTACTTCCAGTCAATTTTTTGGCTTCTTGAATAATGACTTGGCTCACTTCATAGATTGAAGATTCAGGTGCAACAAAAGGTTCGTAGATCTTGGCCAGGGATTGGCTGATGTCCAGTTCATGTTTAATCTGATCTTGATATTCTTTCATCTTAGTTATATCACGTATGACTTCGATACTCCCAGCCCAATTTCCGTCCTGATCGTACAAAGGCGCTGCCTTGGCCCAGACAGTTCTTTTTTCACCTTTAAGGATAAGATCTGTTTCTACTGTTAAAATTTCATCTTTTTTATGAGAGATCCTATATTTTTTCTTAACTTTGTCATAGGATTCTTTAAACATATCCAAAAGTATAGGTCTGCGTTTACCATAGAATGGTATAGAGTATTCATAATTGCCTTTGCCTATGATTTTTTCACTGGTGACTCCAGTCATGTTTTCAATAGCCTTGTTCCAGGAGATCACCCTACCTTTAGTGTCAATGGCAACAGTGGCATCGGGAAGAAAATCAATTATATCAGCCATCCGCCGATAAGATTCAGTCAATGCATCTTTAATCTCTTTGAGTTTAGTTATATCTTGATTAACACCGTGAGTTCCAATTATATTTCCATTTTCATCTAATTTGGGCTTTATACGCACTACAATATGTCTTCTTTCTCCGTCACCACGTATAATGCTGTGTTCTGTGGTTCTGGAGTAGTTAGGATCATTAGTCTCCCTGGCCTTGACAATTTCCTTCCTGATTATTTCATGCTCTTCTGGAGGGAGGAAACGATTAGCAAATTCAGTAGAGGACAATAAGTAGCCACCCTCATCTTCGGCAGTTGTGCCGTAAAGTGAATAAAACTGGTCATTTAGAGTAAATAGGTCTTTTTCAAAATCATATTCCAAGTAAACTAGATTGGCAATTTCCATGGCTATTTTTAAACGTTCTTCACTCCAGCGTAGTTTATCTTCAGCTTCTTTTTTCTCAGTTAAGTCTCGTATTATGGCTGTGAAAAATGTTTCTTCCCCTGATTTCCAGGAGGAAAGTGACATTTCAAAGGGAAATTCTGTCCCATCCTTTTTTAATCCAGTGGTAACTACTGTTTTGCCCATTAATCTGTGTTTTCCATCTTTTTTGAACCTTTCAAGCTCTTTTGTGTAGTTTTTACGGAATCTTTCTGGCATTAAAGTGGTTAAGGGTTTGCCAGTAAGCTCTCTTTCAAGGTATCCGAAAATTTGTTCCAAACTTTGGTTAAAGTATTTGATTGTCCCATTTACATCAGTTGTGACTATGGCATCCACAGCAGATTCTGCCAATGCACGGAAACGTTTTTCACTCTTTTTTAGGGATATTTCAGTAATTTTGCTGGCTATAGCTTCCATGAAAGCAACTGAAAGCATTTCAATAGCGTTTTGATCATCCCGAGTGTATCCTGATTTTTTATTGGCTAGAGCAATCATACCAATGGTTTTATCATCCCGTTTTAGAGGTATTGCCATGAACGATGTTATTTCAGGGTGTCCTTCAGGTTCTCCTAACCTTCCTGGGTCTGACTTTGGATTATTGACAATTACCGGCTTTCCAGTAGTTAAAGCTCTGCCTAGATAACCCTGGATTTTCATGTTGCTTATTTGTTTTACTGCTTTTGTCTTAGGTATTACACATTCTGCCCACCCAGGATCACTGATTACTATGGTATCATAAAGGCCAGCGGGGTTTATTTTACCAATTAAACCAAATTTACTGTTAGTTATTTCTTCAGCCACTTTTAAACATATTTTGGCAACATCTTCAGGAGTTGTGCAGCGTAAAGCATTTTTAAGGACTTTGTTTATGGCTTGTGTTATGGAAATCTGTTTAGAAGTTTCATGTTCCATGTGCTTTTTGTAAATAGCATGTTCAATGGAATATCTAAGTTTGGTCTGATCAAAGGGTTTTATTATATATCCATAAGGATCAGTTTTCATGGCTTTTTTAACTAGGTCTTCCTCAGCATGGGCAGTTAAATATATGAAAGGTATTCCCAGCTCTTTAATTTTATAAGCTAATTCAATACCATCCATATCACCTTTAAGAACTATATCTATTAAAATAAGATCAGGCATGATTTCTAAGATGTGCTTTATTGCATCTATGCCAGTGGAAGCAACATATGGAACTTCATAATTAAATGATTCCAGTGTTTCCTTAATATCCATGGCGTCTATATTTTCATCCTCTACCAGGATAATCTTAATATCAGCCAATAGTATCAACTCATTTTTTACTATGATATTATCCAATATTAATTCTTATTTATCATAAAACCACTATTTATTATTTTGGCTTTGTAGAAACCCTTTTTTTATTTGATTTGTGTTGATCTGTAGATGTTGTATATTGTGTTTTTGAGTTTGGTTTCTTTGTTTGATAGTTGTGTGCTTCTACTATAGTTTGTACCGTTAAATTTTCTCTTTATTGCTGAAAATATGCTTT
>DUPR01000040.1 GCA_012838205.1 Methanobacterium sp. | reverse complement strand
TGTCAAAACATACATAGAAACCAACAAAAAACTACCCAACACCGTCAAAATCAACGGAATAGACGTGCCCATGCCCGCATTCCTACAACTACTAACCACAGTCACCCAAAAAATCCACAACAACGACCACACACCCACACCACTATCCGACATCTACAAAAAACCAACCGCACCACTAGACTGTCAAAGAATTGGTAATATCTCTTTATCTAATTATGTTGAGATTGCAGGACAAATACAAAGATACATGGATCGCAACCTACAAGCACCTAACTACTCCACAAAAACAGGACTAGGAACCTACTGGGGATACGAAAACATCATCTACACCTACAGCAAAATTTTAGACACCTACAACAAATCTGGAGTGCTGCCAGCGAACATTGAGATTAAATTGTGGAAGGCAATTATAGATCCTAATGGTTCGTGGAACAAACCAGTGTATATTACAACAGATAACATTTATACAAATACTAAAGATTGGAATATGATGAACGAAATAGTGGGTTATTTAGCAAATTGGGGAGTAAATGCAGTGGCATGGGGTAGAGGTCCTAACACACACTGTACAGTAATTAAAAATGATAGTGTACCTGAAAATGTGCTTGTTGTGGATATATTTGGAGGTGCTTGTGCAGCAACCATTTATGAAATGGGACTAAATTATTATAAGTGTTGGAAAGGCATTGCAGAAATTTTTACAATCTGGATTAAGCCACCTTCATGGGACATAAGAAATTGCCCAACACGAGACATATATGGTAGGAATTTCCTGCCTATAGCTTGGGATGATAATTTTAGTGGAAATATTTTACCAGACTGGGGATACAACACTAAAGGTAAACTTGTTAAAGGGTTAAGTAATCCCGATAAATACATGGAAAAGCATGGATACAAATTCATGGTAACGGAATATAACACCTTAAAAATGGCACAAGCCATATACGAGCAATTAATTCTCTAAATAACCCTTTTTGAAGTTGAATATTAATGAATATAAAAATGAAGAATTTTTATTCAACTTCATATAAAATCTATTTTTGTAATTTTTTGAAAATATCACGATTAAAATTAAATATGAGAACAAATACTAAACTGTATTTTTTTTATAAAAAAATATCAAAGATAATAACTTATGTAGAGATTAAAAATGAGTTAAACAGCTAAATAGTCAAAAACTACGGTATATCATTGAAACTATTTGAATCAAAACAATTTACAGTTATTATAAAAACCACGAATTTGATGGTCTTTTTTTGATTAAAATGATAAAAATTGGTATTTAAGTTGTATAATAGAGAATTATTGGTTGATAAAAAGGAATCAAATATTCCTTAATTTAAAAATTAGCCTATAAAAAAAGCTGATTTAGTGGAAATAAGAAACGAACCATCTTGTCATTATTTTGTTTATAGAATATTAATAAAAAGAGTCTTAAATTGAAAGAAAAAGATTATGCGTCTTTTTTTTAAGAAAATGGACCAAAAGATTTATATGTGGTTATGGGAACGATCTTTAGTATAGATCAAAAACTTCTAAATGATGTTTATTTCATGATATTAGAATGGTAGTGGTAAAATTAAGCGA